>DASPOC010000121.1:0-23768 GCA_035626195.1 Bathyarchaeia archaeon
ATGAAATTCCGTCCTGCGGGGTCAACGGCCGCGTGTTGCTGATTGGAGAACCAGCGGCACGCGCTCACCGTGAGCACCGGTTCAGGCCCGGAAGGGAGCAAACCTATCGCGGACGCGTGACGCTCGGAGGGTTGCGGGATAGAGAATGAGTTGGGAGCTCTGACAGGCTGCGGAGTGACGACCTTTCTGTGCGCCCACATTCGCTGTTGGGGTAGCCAAGCTTGGTCTACGGCGCTGGTTTGCTAAACCAGTGTCCCCCCGGGACTCGTGGGTTCAAATCCCACCCCCAGCGCTTTCTGTGCGATCCGTTAGCGTGAAACCGCACATCCTTCGAGCTATCGTAAAAAAGCGCATTCGGCGTGCTAGTTATAAATACCATGATTAGTTAAAATGCCACACACGCGAGGTATCGAAGTGCCCAAGGGTGACAAAGAACAGCCAGAACACGACGAGATCAAGTATATAGTAAGAATCGCGCAAACCGATCTGGATGGAAAAAAAGCTGTCCAGTACGCACTCACAGGTTTGAAAGGCGTTGGTATACGAACGGCGCGAATTCTGACTCAAAGCGCCAATGTAAATCCTACGGACACGATGGGCTATCTGGATGATGATCAAATAGAAAGGCTGAGGGATTCTGTCTCTAGTTTTGATCGGCACATTCCGGCTTGGATGTTCAACTACCGAAAAAGTCCCGTCACGGGCGAAAACCAACACCTTTTAGGCTCCCAAGTAGATACTGCGCTTCGCGAAGATCTTAATCGAATGAAAAAGACCCGAAGCTACGCAGGGATTCGCCACGAAAGAGGACACAAAGTCCGTGGTCAGAGGACCAAATCGACCGGACGCAGAGGTGCGACTGTAGGCGTACAACGCAAAAAGCGGTAATGACAGAAGGTGCGAGAGATGGGGTATCCTGGCAAAAGCAGAAAAACGTTTGATAAGCCCAGTCACCCGTGGCAGGGAGCAAGGATCGGCGAAGAAGCCGAGCTCGTAAAAACCTACGGTTTGAAAAACAAGAGAGAAGTCTGGAAAGTCGAGACGACGTTGAGGAAGTATCGACGTGAGGCGCGGAAATTACTCTTCGACATTCAAGAGGTTGGTGAGCGTGGCGAACACGCAAAGTTTGAGACGGAAAAATTCCTCGACAGATTGAAACGTATAGGTCTGATCAAATATGACTCATCTCTGGACGACGTGCTCACCTTAGCAAGTGAAGATTTGATGGAGAGGCGGCTACAAACCCAAGTCCAGAAGCAAGGCTTAGCCAATTCTGCCAAGCACGCCAGGCAACTTGTTGTGCACGGACATATCGCAGTCGCAGGACGCAGAGTAACCGTTCCAAGCTACGTTCTCCCCGCAAGTGAACAAGAGCTCATCGGTTACTACGTCGGATCCCCGCTCCGCGAAGTCGACGGTTCCGCAAAGCAAGCGAGCGACGGAGCGTGACATAGATTATGGCCGAGCGAAAGTGGGGAGTCGCGCACATCTTTGCGTCGTTTAATAATACGATTATCACCATCACAGATCTTAGTGGAGCCGAGACCATAGCAAAATCATCAGGCGGCATGGTAGTCAAGCAAGACCGCAATGAGAGTTCGCCTTATGCTGCCATGCAGCTTGCCACGAGCGCAGCTGAACAAGCATTGGATAAGGGCGTCCTCGGTGTTCACGTAAGGGTGAGGGCCCCCGGCGGGAATGGACAGCGGAGCCCTGGTCCTGGAGCGCAAGCCGCGATAAGGGCACTTTCAAGAGCTGGATTAAAAATAGGCAGAATAGAAGATGTAACCCCTATCCCTCACGACGGCACGCGCTCGCCTGGAGGCAGAAGGGGACGCAGGATCTGACATTTCGGATACAACATGGAGTTAGAATTCCTAGAACTGACAGACAGACGAGCGCGTTTCATAATTTCTGGTACGGCACCAGCGTTCGTGAACAGCATTAGACGAAGCATGATGGCTGACGTCCGAGCGATGTCGATCGATGAAGTCAACTTTTACAACAACACGTCAGTGCTGTTCGACGAGATGCTTGCGCTTCGTCTAGGACTCATTCCGCTCACAGGAGGGAAACACTATCTCTCCTCGTCTGAGTGTTCCTGCAACGGGGAGGGGTGCTTTCAATGTCAAGTGTCCATGACCTTAAACGTGCAGGGGCCCGCTACAGTCTACTCAAGGGACTTAGCGTCCGCTGACGCCGAAGTATTTCCCGCCGATGGCAACATACCTATAATAAAACTTTTTGAGGGCCAGCAATTGCTGCTTGAAGCAATTGCACGAAAAGGCAGCGCCAAAAACCACGCTAAATTTCAGTCGGCAATCGCGGCAAGCTATAAGTACTTGCCAAAGTTTTCTGTCCAAGAGTGCAACGGATGTAAAGAATGCGTCGATGCCTGCCCCAAAGGCATCATCCGGTACGAAAACGGATGCGTGCGCATGGCTGACGAACTTGAGTGCACCCTTTGTAATTTGTGCGTCGAAGCTTGCGACACAGACGCGATCTCAGTCATCGGCGACCCGCAGCGCTTTGTGTTCTATACAGAATCAGACGGATCAATGAGTTGCACGGATCTGCTGACGATATCAGTTGAGTCTTTGATTAACAGGGCTAGCGAATTAGCTACGCACCTCGGAACGTTTGGGTAGGCGGGGGTTGCCAAGCTTGGTCAAAGGCGCTAGGTTGAGGGCCTAGTCTCATAGGAGTTCGTGCGTTCAAATCGCACCCCCCGCATTCGAAATGCTTGACAGGAGATAGCATGGCAAAGCACCGTATACGGAAGACCAATCCTCAGTTGATGTTACAGACGGACGCTTTCAAAACGCACGCACGCCAGCATCATGCAAATATTTGGAGAGAGGTTGCTAAAAAGTTGGAGGCGCCATCAAATAACTACGCCAAAGTTAATTTGAGCCGGCTCAACCGACATACGAACCCAGGCGACGTAGTTATTGTCCCTGGTAAAGTGCTTGGCGCGGGATCGATCGGCCATCCAATATCTATAGGTGCGCCGAGTTTTAGTGATAGCGCCAGGTCAAAAATCCTTGCGGCGGGAGGGACCGTTTTGTCGCCCGATGAAATCGCCCACGTATCTCCAGCGGGCAGCCACGTGAAGATCATACGTTGAAATATAGGAGAGGCAGATTTGTGACAGTAATTGACGCTAACGGATTAATACTTGGGCGTCTTGCCAGCATCGTGGCTCAAAGACTGTTATCCGGTGAAGAGATCGATGTTATTAACGCGGAAAGCGCGATAGTTTCAGGGTCGCCAGAAACAACGCTGTCAAAGTATCAAACCCTGCGAAAAAAAGGCTCAAAAGAAAAAGGACCATATTTTCCTAAGCGTTCTGACATGATTCTACGACGTACGGTTCGAGGGATGTTGCCGTATAAAAAATCAGTGGGCAGAGCGGCATTCGGACGGCTACGAGTTTACGTTGGAACGCCAGCCGAGCTTTCCAGTGTCAAGGCTGAAACGCTTGAACGCGCGCAAAAATCAAGATTGAGCACCATTAAGGTTGTGGAGGTAGGAAAGATCTCCCAACAACTCGGGGCTAAGAAATAGGATCGGATACATGAGCCAAAAAACAATCAACTCAAGCGGCAAACGCAAAACCTCAATCGCACGGGCTTCTTTCAAAGAAGGACAAGGTGTGGTGAGGATCAACAAGAAGCTTCTCAACGTCGTTGAGCCCGCGCTTGTGCGAGAGAAGATACAAGAACCGTTGAACAGTGCCGGCGATTTGGCAAAAGGACTTGATATCAGCGTAACCGTCCGAGGTGGAGGAATAGTCGGACAGGCCGACGCAGCCCGAACAGCAATAGCTCGGGGATTAATTGACTGGACGAACGATCTGAGTATCAAAGATCTATTTCTGAAACAAGATCGGACACTCCTTGTGAATGACTATCGTCAGAAGGAGCCAAAGAAATTTGGCGGCCGAGGTGCGCGAGCGCGGCGACAAAAATCCTACAGATAATCAGGCAAGAGATGATACCTATAAGATGCTTCACGTGTGGCGCAGTGATATCCAAACACTGGGATCAGTACAAGGAGCGCACAAGCGCTGGAGAAGATCCAAAGAGGGTGTTGGATGATCTTGGCGTAAAGCGATACTGCTGTCGCAGAATGCTTTTGACACACAAAGAGCTTGTTGATATTTTTGCTCCGTATCAGTGACAAGGGGTTGTGGGGTAGCCTGGATATCCTACGGCGTTCGGGACGCCGTAACCTGAGTTCGAATCTCAGCAACCCCATGCAGGCCCTTTGAGATGGAGGGGAGTCATTGAAAGAAGTCATTGAAAAACTTACTCGTTATGAAAGGGCCAGAATCGTCGGGGCGCGAGCTTTGCAGATTTCGATGGGTGCCCCTACATTGATAGAATCGAGCACCGCAGATCCTATAGACATGGCACTAGAAGAACTCAAGAAAGGGGTCATTCCGATAACGATAAAACGTCGAGGAACCCCACGATGAACTCGATCGAGGCGGTATCTGTAAGCCAGGTATTCGACATAAACGCGACCGACGCGGCCGAAGCAGAGATACTGACCATAAGCGGCCACGGCCGGTGCTCTTTTCCGGCGCCAAGCGAGACACTAAGAAGAGCGCGGGAACACGTGCCCACACTCATCGGCAGGGAAGTGAGTCAGCAGGCAGAAATCGACGAAGTGCTACAGGGTATCTTTTCATTGCTTAATATGAGCATGGCTTTCTCAGTTGCGGTTGCAAATGCAGCCGCGGCTTCTCTCGGGGTGCCGTTGTATCGCTACCTCGGAGGCATCTTTGCGAATGCTATGCCCCACCCTCTGCTAAAAATCTTTAGCGCCGACGCGGATTATTTTGGTATTCCAATAGGGGCGGGCTCATTTGCCAGCGCAGTTGCTTCACTAGCAACCATCTATCGAGAGCTCAACAATCTAGGCATCCATGGAGACTCTGCTCACACCGACATTTTGAATCGGTTGATTAGAATCACAGACGCTGTAGGTAGCAAGTTTGGCTTCGAGCTCAAGCTAGGCGTGGATTTCAAAGCCTCGAAGCACGCGCGGGGCAAGATTAGTTTTGCGGACCATGCCTCCACGACGGGAACCAGCCGACTGCAGTTTCTGCTAGATCTCGCCCGCCAGTACGATCAGTACTACATCGAAGATGCCTTCGACCGAACAGAGTCTGAGTTTCAGCGACAGCTAACCGATGAGCTAAGTGTGACGTGTCTGATAGCGTCAGAGGCTACTGTCGACACTAGCATTGCGGATGCGCGTTCCGCGAAGCGTCGTAGGGAGACTAATTTTGCATTAATTGCACCTACAGGTACGGTTTCGAGTGTTTTCGAAACGTGCTCCCGGGAGAGAGCCAATGGCCGCAGCTGCGCTTTGCTTACCGACAATTCTGCGACCTGTGATGCATCACCGTCGCAGCTAGCCGTTGCTTTGTCCGCTCCCTTTGTCAAACTGAACAACAAGGGCAGACAGAGCACCGCAAAAATCAATGAACTTATACGAATAGAACAAGAACTATTTGACGGATCAAGCTACAGGATGGCGAAAAAAACCGATCTAAAGAAGGTGGATCAATGGAAGAGACCACGGAATACAAATCTCTCATCCCTGTTGACGAATACTTAGCTGCAGGTGTGCACATAGGCACGCAGCAAAAAACAGAAGACATGAAACGCTTTGTCTATCGCGTTCGAGCAGACGGTCTTTACGTGCTGGACGTGAAGGCTACAGACGAGCGCATAAGAATTGCAGCAAAATTTCTCAGTAAATTCGACCCGGCCCGCATGCTTGTCGTTTCAGCACGGCAATACGGTCAATTTCCCGCAACAATGTTTGCTAAAGTAACCGGAGCAAAATCAGTTGTGGGACGCTTTATACCGGGCACATTGACAAATCCAGAGTACCGCGACTTCGTTGAACCAGATGTAGTTGTGGTCACGGACCCTATCGGAGATTCACAAGCCGTTAAGGAAGCTGTAGATGTTGGCGTTCCAGTAATTGCCATGTGCGATACAAATAATATGACAACATACATTGATATCGTCATCCCCACCAACAACAAAGGACGGAAAGCGTTAGCGCTTATCTATTGGCTCCTCGCAAAGGAGATCACCAAGCTTCGCGGCCAACAGACGGGCTATGCAGTCAAAGATTTCGAAATAGAGATCTAGAGAGAGTAGCTATGAGGAAACCTGCAAAAGCAGGGTCGTGGTATCCGAGTGACCCCCTGGCGCTGGAAGAGCTTGTGCGTAGCTTCGTTGGGAGGCCAGATCCGCGTCCGCTCACGAGTGTGGTAGTTCCTCACGCGGGCTACGCTTGTTCAGGTGTGACGGCAGGAAAGGTTTTTTCGATACTTCCCAAGGTGGCCACCTACATAATCATTGGCCCAAATCACCATTATCCCGTTATTTCGGTCTCGAACGAACCGTGGCTGACTCCCCTAGGGAAAGTGGAGGTGAACACGGATATTGTGGATGCACTCGATATCGACGTGAATAATGACGCCAACAAAGAAGACAATTCGATAGAACTTCAGCTGCCCTTCCTACAGTTCCTATTCGACGACTTCGAAATCGTCCCTATTACCATGGGACTTCAAGGGCCTGAATCGATACAGCACGTTTTCGGCGCAATCCAAAGAGTTGCCGACGAAGACAGCGTACTTATTGCCTCTAGCGATTTTACGCATTACGCGCCAGAGCACGCCGCGAGAACAACCGATCAGTGGGTAATAGAACCTATTCTAAAACTGGACTCGCCAGAATTTCTTACGCGAGCTCGCTCGACCTCTGTGTGCGGCTTTGCCCCAATAGCGGTTGCCATCGAATTCGCGAAACGTCGAGGCGCCAAGCGAGGAGAGCTCATCGATTATTCTACGAGTGCAGACACCTGTGGCGATTCAACTGCGGTGGTCGGCTATGCAGGGATAATTATGGCCTGATGCTGAAAACGAGCTTGAAAAGAGTTTGCAACGAGAACCTACATAGATGATAACCTGTTCGGCTCCAGGCAAGATCTATCTGTTCGGTGAGCATGCTGTTGTCTACGGAGAGCCGGCGATAGCGTGCGCGATAAACTTGCGTGCGAGTGTGTCAGTAGAGATAGCATCTGCGGGAAAAATCACCATAGATGCCATGGACAAGCGCGCGAACTGCTCCAGTGAAGAGTTTAAGTACGCCTGTTGTGCCGCTCACATGATCAAACAACTGTTTGAAACAGACTTTGGCGCTGAAATAACGATACGGTCGGAATTGCCGCCGCGACAAGGGTTAGGCTCTTCCGCCGCAGTTACAGTGTCAACTATAAAAGCCCTAACTGCGAGTCTCGGCATTGAACTCGATAATGAAACGGTAGCGAAGATAGGCCATAAGGTCGAAAACGAAGTTCAGGGTACGGCGAGTCCCGCAGATACCTTTGTTTCTTCAACCGGCGGTATGGTCTTAGTAGAAGAGACCAAAACATCTCATCTCGCGCAACTTGACATGCCGATCATAATCGGCGCAACCGGCGTTGAGAGGGCAACCCGCGACGTCATCGCATTTGTATCTGATTTGAAAAAGAACTACCCTTCCGTGGTGAGTGACGTGATGTCTTCAATAGGGGATATCACGCGCTTGGGAGAACAGAAGCTAGCTGATCGAGACCTCATCAGCGTCGGCGAGCTTATGAATATCAACCAAGGGCTCCTCGAGTCGCTCGGGGTAAGCGACGTTACACTCAGCAGATTAATCTACGCAGCGAGAACAGCAGGCGCGCTCGGTGCCAAAATCACTGGCGCTGGCCGTGGCGGATGTATGTTGGCGATTGCAACAGGCGGAAAGGTCGATCACGTTACACAAGCTATCGCAAAACAAGGTGCTCTGGTGTTGACCACTGCGATTTCTAGTTTAGGCCTGCACGTAGAGGCATAACAGACGTGACCAACGTTATATTGCTTAAGATCGGCGGCTCAGTATTGACGGACAAAGGGCGAGAGAGCACCTTGCGAGGAGATAGCTTGCGCATGGTCGCTCAACAAATCGCCGAGGCAAAGAGTTCACCTCTCATTCTTGTCCACGGAGCGGGCTCCTTTGGGCACCCCCAAGTTGTCAAGTACTTATCCAAAGGTTTTAGCGCAAGCGGAATGTGGAAGACCCATTGCGCCGTGCGCTCGCTAAACACCGCGTTCATAGACGAACTCCAGTCTCAAAGCGCGGCAGCACTGCCGATCCACCCACTTAATAGCGTTACGCTAGATGCTGGTCGGATCACGCATTTTGATACGAACGCTTTAGAGCTTATGCTTAACAACAATATCATCCCGGTGCTTCACGGCGACGTCGTAATGGATCGCTTAGATGGCTTTAACATCCTGTCAGGTGATCAAATAATAGCGTTTCTCGCACAAAAGATGCTGCCAAAAAAAATAGGAGTCGGCACGGACGTCGATGGAATCATATATCGAGACAAAAAACTGAACCGTCTTCGCCCCGGTGAGCTTGAAAAATACCGCGACGGAATTCTCGGTTCCAAGTCTACGGACGTAACCGGGGGGATGTTGCACAAAGTTGTGGAACTTCTGGAGATTGCTAAGTCAGGCATTCAGTCGGAAATATTCAACGCAACTTGCGACGGCAATATCACTAAGTTTTTAACGGCGCACCAAGATGTGGGTACGACCATCTCCGCAGAAAAAGAATGACAACGAACCGTAAGATTGAGCAACTAATGCTCTGTGCTGCTGAAGATGTCGAATCAGGAAGAACAGGCCTCGATGATATCAGATTCGTCCACAACGCAGTTCCTGAATTGACAAAGTCACAGATCGAAACGACTGCTAAGTTCTTAAAAAGGCGGTTCACAGCTCCCGTCTTTATAGCAGGAATGACAGGCGGACACGAAGAGACAACTGCTATCAACGCTGCGTTATCAGAGGCCGCAGAGCGACTCGGCATCGGCATTGGTGTAGGAAGCCAGCGCGCAGCAATTGAACATCCTGACCAGGTCGAGTCGTTCAGCATAGTTCGAGAGCGAGCCCCCAGCGCTTTTGTAGTGGCTAACATCGGGGCCGCACAAGTTAAGGAATATGATATGGAGATCATTGACCGCTTGATCGATATGGTTGACGCAGATGCATTGGCAATTCATCTGAATTTCCTGCAAGAGGCGGTGCAACCAGAGGGGAATACGGACGCTGAAGGATGCCTCGACGCGATGAAATCACTTGCCGATTCGCTTCGGGTGCCAATGATCGCAAAGGAGACGGGCGCGGGGATTTCCAGAGAAGCAGCAGCTCGGTTAAAAAAGGCAAGCGCTTCTGCGATTGATGTGGGCGGCGCTGGGGGCACGAGCTGGGCAAGAGTTGAATCGTACCGCGCGCAGACAGACCCCCTGCTAGACAGGCTGGGGACGCTGTATGCCGACTGGGGGATACCGACCGCAATTTCCATTTTGGAATCCCGCACCTTACCCGTAATCGGAACTGGAGGGATCAGGAACGGCCTCCACGTCGCCAAGTCTATTGCACTCGGTGCGTCGTTATGCGGGATAGGCTTGCCTCTGCTAAAACCCGCATTTAAAGGGCCCAAATATGTAATAAGCGAGATAATGGCGGTCGTAGAAGAATTAAAAGTCGCAATGTTCCTAACTGGATGCAAGACACTCCCTGATCTAAAGCAATGCCCGCTCGTCATCACTGGCGAAACTGGTCAGATACTACAACAACGAGGATTCAACCTAGCTGAGCTTCAGGTGAGGAGGTAGCGCTTTGGAGATAGAAGTTAACGCAATTGGCGGCTACGAAGAAGTCGGGCGCAACATGACTGCTATTCGAGTGAACGAAGATATAGTAATCATAGATATGGGCCTTAGGCTCGATCGAATTGCAATTCACGAGGATGCAGAAATCGAGAAGATGCATTCTATAGACCTTATCAAGATGGGCGCGATACCAAATGACGCGACGCTAAGTAAAGCAAAGAGATCAGTCAAGGCGATAGTCTGCACGCACGGACATCTCGATCACATAGGCGCCGTCCCAAAGCTTGTCCACCGGTATGAAGCCCCGATAATATCAACGCCGTTTACGGCAGAGCTCATCGCACAACAGATCCGCGTCGAGAAGAAGTTCGGCGTCGAGAATCCCCTTTACACGCTCGAAGCAGGGCAGATTTATCAAATAACTCCCGATATAGCGGTTGAATTTGTGCGAGCGACGCACAGTATACCCGATCCAATATTCGCCGTTCTGCATACGCCGGCCGGTGCCATAGTCTATGCGAACGATTTCAAGCTTGATCGGACGCCTGTTATTGGCAAACCCCCCGACTTCAATCGCTTAAAGAGTTTAGGAAAAGACGGAGTGCTCGCGCTCATCATCGAAAGTACGCGCGTGAAGGAGGCGGGAAAAACCCCTTCAGAACAGATAGCGAAAGACTTGGTGCGTGACGTTCTTCTCGGTACTGAAGAAGAAGGCAACGGAGTGCTCGTAACTACGTTTTCGTCACATATAGCCCGCGTGAAGACGATCTTCGAAGCAGCTCGCGAGATGGACCGGCGCCCGCTGGTCCTAGGTCGCTCTATGGAACGATACCTAGGAACTGCAGAAAAAATGGGATACGTCGAGCTTCCCAATGACATTGGAGTCTACGGGAATAGAAGATCTGTAGAAAAGGTATTAAGGCGAGTAGCGCAGGAAGGGAAAGAAAAATATCTTCCAATTATGACCGGACATCAAGGAGAACCAGAAGCGATGCTCACGCGGGTCGCAAACGGGCTAACGCCTTACGAAGTGGCGTCGGGTGACAAAATAGTGTTTTCTGCAGAGGTGATACCAACCCCAATAAACGCAGCTTATCGATATTCAGTAGAAACCAAGCTCAAGATGAGAGGAGCAAGGCTTTATACTGATGTTCACGTGTCGGGCCACGCGGCCCGCGAAGACCACTGGGAGCTGATCAAGATGCTCAAGCCAAACCATATTTTTCCCACGCACGGAGACCTAACGATGACAAGCTCCTACGTAGAACTTGCAGAAGAAGCTGGTTACAGCTTAAGGGATAATATTCACTTACTGAGAAATGGCCAGAACATCGCGGTGAAACCTTGAAGGCCGAGAAAAACCCCGCCAGAGGTGTATTGCACGCAAAAGCAGCACGGAAGGAGGGGTCAAGAGTGAGCAACTTGGACGACGACCTGCTTAAAAGAAAGACAATAATCGATGATGCGCTCAACGAGTATGTTCCTGTAGTTTTCCCCGAGGAGTTGTACAGAGCCGCTCGACATCTCATTGAAGCTGGTGGGAAGAGGCTGCGGCCGGTGGTTCTGCTGTTGGGCGCTGAAGTGGCGCAGCCCGATATCGCTGTTGAGACGATACTTCCAGCAGCCGTTTCAGTAGAGCTCATCCACAATTTTACGCTGATTCACGACGATATTATGGACGAAGACGCAACACGACGTTCCATAGAGACCGTGCACACAAAATGGGGTAGGTCAGAAGCCGTCTTAGCAGGCGATGCGCTCTATGCTAAAGCCTTCGAGGTGCTTTCTTACACAAAAACACAACCAGAAAATATAACAAGATGTCTTAAGCTTCTCTCGAAAGCGTCCCTACACATCTGCGAAGGACAGTGGCTGGACATAAAGTTCGAAAATAACAAAAACATATCGGAGACCGACTATCTCGACATGGTCCAAAAAAAGACAGCTGTGCTCTACGCAGCTAGTTTGGCGATGGGAGGGATACTTGGAGGCGGCACCGACAGCGAAGTGAGCGCCCTGTGGGATTTTGGAATAGCCATGGGCATAGGCTTCCAGATCCGTGATGATGTGCTTGACTTGATTACAGCGCCTGAAGTGCTTGGAAAAGATAAGGCCAGCGACATAATAGAAGGCAAGATGACGCTAGTTATGATCCACGGACTTAAGCACGGCATAAGGCTTGACCCATCGCAACTCACAAGCGAAAGACCAATCGAAAGGGCAATTAAAGACTTACAGGATGCAGGATCAATCGATTACGCTATGGAAAAGGCAGCTGAGATTCTCCGAGTCGGAAAGTCGCGACTCGCTAAGCTAGCCGATTCAGAGGCGAAATCTAAGCTGCTCAAACTTGCCGACTACATGATTTCGAGAGCGTATTGAAGGCAGGTCATCGGGGCGGTCATGTGGAACCTGAAGTTTTAAGCAGTGCAATTAAGAAGCGCGCTGTGCACAACGCTATTCTACACAAAGGTAAAGCAGTGCCTAACGCTGTTGTCTCAAAGCTCGTAGGCGAGCATCCGGAACTTAAACTACAAGCAAGAGAGATATCGGCCTTGGCAGAGAGCATCGTCGCCGACGTCAACGCGATGACGCTTGACGAGCAGAGGCAGCTACTCCAACAGATAGCCCCAGACCTACGACGCAAAACACCTAAGGCGCAACACAAAAAGATGTACCTTCCTGAGTTGCTGCACCACGAACACGTGGTCATGCGATTCGCACCTAATCCTAACGGCCCAGCGACGCTTGGCAGTGCTCGCGGAATTGTTGTGAATTCTGAATACGCCAAAAGGTACTGCGGTTCTTTCATTCTGCGTTTTGACGACACCGACCCGCAAACGAAGCGACCAATGCTTGAGGCCTACGATTGGTACGTGGAGGACTGCAACTGGCTTCAAGCAGCCCCAGACGTCATCGTCAACGCTTCGGACCGAATGAAAACATACTATCATTACGCCGAACAACTGATTGCGCACGGCGCCGCTTACATCTGCACCTGTACCCAGGCGCAATTCAAAAAGCTCAAGGACGCAGGATTGGCGTGTCCTGACCGCGAGAACGCTGCAGAAAAGAATATGCGCCTTTGGGAACAGATGCTGGACGGGCGACTGGGAGAAAAAGAAGCTGTCTTGCGAATCAAGACCGACGTGACGCTTAAGAACCCGGCTTTGCGAGACTGGATTGGTTTTCGGATTGTTCACACGGCACACCCCAGGGGGCTAGCATTTCGAGTGTGGCCGATGCTTGATTTCGAATCAGCGATCGAAGACCACGAGCTCGGAGTTACGCACATAATTCGTGGAAAGGATTTGCGCGACAGCCAGAGAAGGCAGGAGTTCCTTTACCGATATATGGGCTGGACGTATCCGTTCACCTTACATTGGGGCAGGATCAGCATCCACGAATTCGGCAAGTTCTCAACAAGTAAGCTGAGAAGTGAGATTGATCGGGGGCTCTATAGTGGCTGGGACGACCCTAGGCTCCCCACTTTAATGGCTTTGAGACGGAGAGGTTTTTCTCCAGAAGCCGTCAGGCTGTTTATCCTGAAATTGGGCATTAACGAATCGGACGTAAGCGTTAGCTTGGAAAATCTCTATGCCGAGAACAGGAAACTTGTCGATCCTGTCGCTCACAGATACTTCTTCGTGTCCGACCCGATTACAATGAGCATAATGAACGCCGAGCCCACAACCTCGCGCCCCCCACTTCATCCATCATCTTGCGCCTCTTTTAGAGAGATCCCAGTAGAAGGCTGTGTATGTGTCAGTGCACAAGATCTTATCTTATCCAGAAACAATCTGGTGCGACTAAAAGATCTTTATAACGTTCGAATTGTTAGAAAAGAGCCGCTAGAGGCAGAATACGCTGGCGACGAAATCATCAAAGACACAAGAATAATTCACTGGGCCCCACCAAACGGGCCTCAAGTCGAGGTCATCACGCCCAGCGGAGTCGATATCGGGATAGGCGAACCTGGCATAGCTGCCGAGCTCAATCGAGTAGTACAGTTTGAACGCTACGGTTTTGTCAGAGTGGATCAAGTACTCGAACAGCACGGCCAGACGAGAATCATCTGCTATTTCACGCACAAATAGCCGATCTTCAGCGGCTTTTCGACTCAAAGGATGCACGTTGTCTGCTTATCTGTTGAAAATTACAAGCAGCAAAGAGATAGCGACAGATGCTATTATCACAGATATTCCCAGAGCACCCCCCATTGCCATCATAGCATTCACTGTACTTGCAAGCTGTGCAGTCTTTTGCGAGCCAAAGACCGATACGCCGCTAGCCTGCTGGGTGTTCATCCCGACAAGCACCGGTTCAAGATTGGCCTGTGCCTCATCAACCAGTTCGATAATCGCCTTCAAAAGGATGCCGTTGTCGGCTTTGAAACCCAACAGATTGATGCCGCTGTAGGAATTCACGACGTGGTTGTCAGTAGTCATGACTTCGGCCTCATCGACTTTCAGGGCGCTGACGATGACTTCGCGCAAGTTAGGCACCATATTGTTAGCATCAACGAGGACGTACGCCGTGCGCTGCCCAGCAACTTCAATCAATGCCACCTGAATGCCAAGATCACCCATGCCTTCGTCTCGCCCAAAAATAGGCCCCCGCCTTGCTATTCCGAGCTTGATGTCGCTTTTTAGTGGTTCTGATCGCATCAGTCTCGAGGATGCTTCCCTGATCGCGTCAATAAGGTCGAATGAGTTCTTTGTACCGGCCCACATAGATGATGCAAAAGGAGCTGTGCAGTTATGCGCATCGATGAGCGCGGCGTGCTGCGCGCCTCGTGTTCTCGCTTCAGCGCTGGCGACGAGCCCAAGCCCATACTCGATGTCCTCTGTTGACTCTGGCGACAAAGTCGAGACAAACAGAACTGAATCGCCAAATCTTTGCGCAAGAAGCTTAATGGCCCCTTTCTGCACTCTAATTGATTGCGACGCGTCGACACTGTAATAGGTGTTTTCCAATGCGCGCGCCGCAGCTTCAACTACCTTCACTGATTCTGTCGCCGAAACCAAATTGAAATCATGCGTCGCAGTCCCATGAGGGACAAAAATCTCGCCACCATCGAGGTTCCGAACAATTCTTACTGGAAGGTTGCCGCCACCAATCTCGCCGACAGGACCGGGATGAACGGCCGGCACGACAAACGTCGCTTTTAAGCGCTCATTCGACCTGAACGATAGCGTGGTGACAGGGACTTCAACGGATTCGCCTATCTTCTTGAAGAAGTCCTCCAAGCCGGGGGCGCCTTCTACCGCCTGCGCAATGTAACCACGAATGAAATCCATGCCGCTTACGCCAAAAGATTTTCTCAACGGCGCATCGATGTACCTTATGAAGACCAAAGCGCCCAGCGTGAATACTGCGCTAATTGCTACTAAGTTCACGACGTATCCGGTCGCTCCGAACAGCGGCAAAAAAAGCGCTCCGAATACCGTTTGAAGCGAAGCAGGGACCACATTCCGGCCTAAACTTTTTGTCGTTATAGCCATCAACACCAGAATTCTGAACGCGAAAACAGCGCCCAAGGACATAACGTAGGCTGAGATTGTCAGTTGCCATCCGGTTGCAGATGAAATCAGTGCACCGAGAACGCAAAAGACACTAATTATCACTGCCCCGACAAATGCTAACAACGCAGAGCGATTGATGGTCATAGTTCCTTGCAGAAGCCGAGCTAAAGGGTGCGTAAATGCGGCGGCAAGCACAGCTGGGACGCCGATAAGAATCAGGCCTGCGAGGAGATTTTCCCTCCATCCAAAATTGAAAACACCTGCGCCAACCACAAGCGACAGAGCAAGCGTGACAGGAATGGTGTTCTTCCACCGCGGAGCCGCAAACACATACTTCATCAAGCCCGCAGTGGTCTCCTCCATACCCTTTACGACTTTTTCCTTGGGGCCAAATATCCTCAACTTCATCTAGTTCGCCACGTTCTCATTTATCTTCGAGTTTGAACTCGTGAATCTCCAAGCACCCTCTCCACTGCTCGCTAAACCACTTCTTGTCATAATTCATTACTTTAATGCGCCTTTTAAAGATAGGAGCGTCCACAACAAGTGTTTCGTACTCCCCACCCTCGCCCATAATGTGCACCCCATGTTTCCGGTGCAATACGCACAAATCATCGACTGCCTCTTCATCGAGTTTCCTACCGAGCCATGATTCATTCATGCCGTAAGCAGCGACCTGAACAACGATAATGTCCATTGAGCCCGCCATTGCACGTAACAAGCGTTCGCTGCCTTTGTTCCATAGAGGCGTATACAACTGCAATTCAAGCTGAGCACATATCTTCTTCAGTCGACTCATTTGGTAGTTAGACGCTATCGTACCAGCTACAACGCCGTCCGCTTCCGCACCTCGCAGCAGGGTTTTCAACAATATCAATTCATCCTCGTGCGAAAAAGATGCTCCCGAAACTAGCGGAATGTCGACCGCCTCCGAAATTAGGCGAGTGAGACCTGCGCACGGCACGTGATACAGGAACGAGTCTTCTACGGCCTGTACGTTGACTAACTGCACAACCTCGTGTTCGCGCAACGCGCAGTTCAACGCGCAGACAGAGTCCTTGCCGCCAGAAATCAAAGCAATCAAACGCATTCAGACTCCAACAAGAGCAACGGAAACAGCAGCAGTTAACCTTCTTTGAGGGCAACGTCAATTGCTTTCAGCGGCACGTCGGCTAACGCTTTACCAATTACCGCTTTTGCGATCTTTGCCGCGTGCGACTCATTTTCGGCATTTAAGATTTTTATCTCGAGTATCACCCCAACAAGAGCGGTATTAGCCACCAAGTAGACGCTGTCGAATATTTCACCACATGCAGGACATGGCATCGACCCAACCGCCACTTCAACCTTGCTCAGTTTTGGGTTTAAGCGCTTGCCCACCTCCGATATTGCTATGCCTATGGCGTCATCTACCGATTTGACGTCCTTCACCAACCACGCAGCCTCGAGCGTGACATAATAATTGGGCATACTCCAGTATAAGTCAACAAAGTTAATTAATATTGGCACAATGGCGTTTTAACAAAGATGCTAGCGTTAATTGAGCCGAAGAGCCACAGCTACTCTCTTTATTGGGCCTTAAGCGCCCCCACCCGAACGCCCGCATCAAGCCACCCGTGGCCATAACTAAAGCACACTAGTGCATTGACCAAATCGCCGCTTGTCCGAAAATAGACCCCGTCCTCATAGTACGACCGCGCCATGGTTAAGAAATCGGTAGAATATTCCTTGTTTATGACAATCTCTGCCCGTTCTAGGGCGGTGCGGAGCATCGTTTCATATATCGCTACTTTATCCGCAATCTGGGACATTTTGAGCACCCGCAAACGCTTTAAGCGCCTGCTTTTCCACGAAGTGAAGTGACGCGGGTATGACAAGGACGTGCAAGGGGGGCCCAAAATCGTACTCCTTGAGCCTCGCCAACACGTCTGCTTTAACCGTCGGTGACCGCGAACCCGCTCGCGCGATCCCGACGGCCAGTAGAGATGCCAACTGATTATGTCCTTTCGCGTGTTCACTATGAAGCAACAGTTCGATTCCATGGCCAAGCGTCATAAGCTCTTCCTGTATATCCAAAAAGAGCAACGTGTGGAGATCACTTCTTAAATTTACCGTCACCGTCTCGTAAGGTACGTCAGACACCTCTCTGAACGGAAACGCAATGGTTGCCGACTTGCCAAAACGGTAGTTTTGAAGTCCAGTCAATCCGCATACCGCCGTGGCAATCGATGCCCCATGAATAATTTGAGTGTGTATCCCTCTGTCGTGCGCCCGTATCCTTAAATCCACGTGCGTTGTAGAGATCATCGCGTCGCCCGCCGTTAAGAAAGCGACATTCTTACGCTCAGCCTCTCGCAAAATTGTCTCCCCAGGGACTTGCTCAACATCATTTCTGTCGAGCAGACGGATTTCGCGCTTATAGAATTCTTCCAATTTCTCAATTGTGGCTCCGATAAGCTTTGAGCTGTAGAACTCCGCGTATATCACATCAGCATTTTTGACCGCTTTTAGTCCTTTCACCGTTACGTCTTCTTCGTCGTACAAGCCTAACCCAACGAAGGTCAGCACCGCATCACCTCATTTCACGCCAGAATTCAGCAAATAGCTATGCGTCAACTGAAATAGTTCTTTCTCTCGGCAAACTGGGATCTTTGATTCGTTTTTTTAACGCCCGTGCTTGAGGTTTTGGAGACCAGAAAGAAGATAAGCGTCGCGTGTTCTTATATCGTGCGGATGCCTGTGTCGGCGAAAAAGAAATTGTGCGTTAGTGTACCAAAGCACGAAGGCGAGCGAGTCAGGAAAGAACTCAAGGAACTTGGCCTCCTAGATGAGAGATACAGAATAGAAGAACGACGTGATCGACTTTATATCCCTTTCAAAGGAGAATCTAATGAGCTTCGCTATGATCTTAAACCATGCGCGTTGAAACCCCGGCTACAACCGCCTCGCAAGAGGCTTGGAATCCGGTACGACGTCATTGGGGACATTGCTGTAATTGATTGGTTCGACGGCATTCTAGCCGCCGCTACAGAGCTTCTGCAGACACGACGAGACATTAAAGTTGTACTGGCAGCAGTTAGTGGCGTAGGCGGTGAATATCGGCTCAAAGACCTCGTCTTCGTCGCGGGCGAAAGACGGACGGAAACGGTGCACAAAGAATACGGCTCAAGATTACAAGTGGATGTTGCGTGTGTCTATTTCAGCCCACGGCTAGCTACAGAACGGCATCGCATAGCTGAGTCAGTGCAATCAAGCGAAACCGTAGTGGACATGTTTGCCGGCGTTGGGCCTTTTACGATACTGCTGGCCAAGAAAGTCAAAAAAGGAATTGCTTTTGAGAAAAATCCTGATGCCTTTCGCTGCTTGAAGAACAACATCGAACTGAACAGGTTGCATAACGTAGAGGCGTGCTTCGGCAACGCTAAAGACCTGGCCCCTAAGTTTCGAGACGTAGCAGACCGTGTCATTATGAATTTGCCGCATTCAGCCTTTAATTTCCTATACGACGCCTTAACGATGCTTAGCGGAAGTGGCGGGTTTGTCCATTATTATGACGTCAAACCCGAAAACGAATTTCCTCGTGCAATTGAAAGCGTAAAAGAAGCTGTCGGGAGATTTGATAGAACGGTCGAGAGAATTCGCCTTAAGAAAGTAAGATCCTACGCTCCGCGCCAGTACCATGTCGTACTCGACATAAAAATTTCCCCATGCTGACGCTGCTCGTTTGCTTCGTGGGGGGGCAACTCGGGAAGAGCTACGTTATTATTGGAACTGGAGGGGTGTGCCTTTTGTGCTTGGCGCACAGCACTTGGTCTGAGATTTCTTGAACCCGCTCTGGTTCGACGTCCAACAAGTTGGCGGTTTCCTTGACGGTTTTCTCCCTGTCTACTAGTTCTAGCAAGATTCGATCAAGGAGATTGTATGAGATACCTAGTTCTTCCTCGTCAGTTTGTCCTAACCAAAGCCCAGCAGAAGGAGCTTTCAAGATTATTCTGTCAGGAATCCCTAGGTATCGTGCCAACTGAAACACTTGAGTTTTATAGAGGCTACCAATGGGTAAAGCGTCAACGCCGCCGTCTCCGTACTTAGTGAAGTAGCCCGTTAACAGCTCTGTCTTATTACCTGTTCCTAAAACTAGCCGCAATTCGGCGTTCGACGCGACGTAGCTCAACGTCATTCTGATCCGGGGCTTCAAATTTGCTTCGGCGTTCGAAACTTGACCATTTATGCGCGCAGAGAGTATAGGGCGCGCCGCTTCTCTAAAGCAGTCGATCAGGTCATTGATTTCGATTACTGTGAACGATAGCCCAAACGTTTCTGCGATAGAGGTTGCGTCGAGAACGTCTTGCGCCGAGGTGACGGCTGTTTCAGGGAGTATCAACGCCTTTGTGTTCACAACGTCGTGCGCCAACGCGGCCACAACCGAGGAGTCCACACCCCCACTCAACGCAACGACCGCTCCCTTAGCCTTGGCAGATAGTATGCTGCCTTTTATAAAGCTTTTAAGTTGCTGGGTTATTTGAACAAGGGCCCGTTCGTTTAGTGAGAGGGGATACATGCTAAACGATCCCTTGAGGGGGGTTTCAATCGCTAGCGCCGAAGACGTCCTTGACGGTGCTAAAAACCTTAGCCTTGCGACTAGCTCGCCCTGTAGTTTCACCCTTCAAAGATGCCAGTTCTCTAAAGAGCGCCTTTTCCCTTTCTGTCAGATTCTTCGGAATTTCAACGATCAGTGTCGTGTATTGGTCGCCGCGGCCACGTCTGTGAACGCTAGGGGCTCCCTTGTCCCGCAAGCGGATAGTTGTGCCGCCTTGCGTCCCTCCGGGAATGTCTACTTTTATCGCTCCGTATATCGAAGGCACTTCAATTTGCCCGCCCAGTGCCGCAGCTGACACGCTGATAGACAGATCGCTATAGATGTCGTCGCCCTCACGTTTGAAGATCGGATGTGGTAGCACGCGCACAACGACAAGGAAATCGCCTGAAGGCCCGCCACGAGCGCCTGCCGAACCCTCGCCAGGTTTTCGGATATGCAAGCCCGTATATGCTCCTGGAGGGACCTTGATCGGCACTGTCTTAGTTGTTCGTAGCCTTCCGGCGCCCCTACAGCTCTTGCACGCGGTCTCAAAAATCTTTCCCTCGCCTTGGCACTGAGAACACGTTTCTATCCTGATGAGCTGTGCCCCGAAGATATTCTGAGCCCGCTGTATCTCGCCCCTACCACCGCAGGACGGGCACGTTTTTATGTCAGTGCCCGGTTCAGCACCGGTTCCCGCACAGTGTTCACAGCGTTCATAACGCGGGACTTCAACGCTAACTTCCGTTCCAAAAATTGAATCCTCAAACGACACTTGAACGTCAACTGCGATATCGGGACCTCTTTGTGGACCTGACGGGCGCGCCCTCGTTTGAGTTCGGAATTGACTCTCTCCGAACCCGCCCCCGAAAAACGTTTCGAAAATATCGGAAAAGTTGCCAAACCCGCCGAAATCGCTGAAGCCAGCACCAGACGCACCTTGCCCGAAACCTGCGTGGCCGACTCTGTCATACGTTGAGCGTTTGCTTGGGTTGCTGAGTACCTCATAAGCCTCTGTAATCTCCTTAAACTTGTCTTCTGCCTCGCTTTTGTCGGGGCAAACATCAGGATGATATTTTAAAGCAAGTTTTCTATAAGCTTTCTTTATCTCTGCCTCTGTGGCAGTTTTGTCAACTCCTAGCACTTCGTAATAATCACGATTCATGAGGTCTATTTACGCACTATTTCTCATCGACTACCTCGTAGTCCGATTCTTCAGTCGGGGGTTCTTGTTTTGCATCCTCTGCAGTCTTAGCGTAGAGCTCGGTCGTAATCTGATAAATTGTGTTCGTTAGTTGTTCTGTTGACTGTTTAATGGCCTGGATGTCTGTACCGTTGAGGGCCTCGCGCACTTTTTCGATTTCGGTCGAAACCTTGCTCTTGGTAGAAGCGTCGACCTTATCTCCAGACTCTCTCAACGTTTTTTCGGCCGTATATACCATAGAATCCGCGCCATTTCTGATCTCCGCTTCTTCTTTCTTCTTTCGATCCTCGTCAGCGTGGGCCTCAGCATCTTTCATCAAGCGGTCAATCTCTTCTTTACTGAGACCGCTCGTCGACGTGATAGTAATCTTCTGCTCATTGCCTGTTCCCAAATCCTTTGCCGAAACGTGCACAATACCGTTAGCGTCTATATCGAAAGTGACGTCGATTTGGGGAACGCCTCGCGGCGCAGGGGGGATTCCGACTAACTGAAATCGCCCGAGGGTTTTGTTGCCGGCAGCCATTTCACGTTCACCCTGAAGCACATGAATCTCAACCGAGGTCTGGCTATCAGCTGCAGTCGAAAATATTTGAGATTTCTTGGTAGGAATAGTTGTATTCTTTTCAATGAGTTTAGTGAACACACCGCCGAGGGTTTCAATTCCCAAGGATAAGGGGGTGACGTCGAGCAGCAAAACGTCTTTCACCTCGCCGACAAGAATACCGGCTTGGATTGCAGCGCCGATTGCCACGCATTCGTCCGGGTTAATGCCACGATCGGGCTCTTTGCCAAGGTATTGCTTTATGGCGTTTTGCACCGAAGGAGTGCGAGTAGAGCCCCCTACTAGCAGGATACGGTTGATATCCTTTGGCTCAAGCTTTGCGTCTTTCATAGCCTGTCTCATCGGACCCATCGTCTTTTCGACCAGATCCTCTGTAAGCTTGTCAAACTGCGCCCGTGTCAACGACATATCCAAGTGCTTTGGGCCGTTTTGATCTGCTGTAATAAACGGGAGGTTCACCGCCGCAGAAGTCAACGTTGACAACTCGATCTTAGCCTTCTCTGCCGCCTCCTTGAGCCTCTGCAAAGCCATTTTGTCGTTTCTGAGATCGATGCCATGGTCCTTCTTGAACTGATCGGCAAGATAGTCGATAATCCTTTGATCAAAGTCATCGCCACCGAGCAGGTTGTTGCCGTTAGTAGCTTTTACGTGAAATACCCCGTCACCGATATCCAATATCGACACGTCAAATGTTCCGCCGCCAAGATCAAAAACCAAAATCTTCTGATCTTCGGCTTTATCCAAGCCGTACGCGAGGGCAGATGCTGTTGGTTCATTAATAATCCGCAAGACTTCAAGACCTGCTATAGTACCCGCGTCTTTCGTGGCTTGACGCTGACTATCGTTGAAATACGCAGGGACAGTGACAACGGCTTGACTCACCTTCTCACCAAGATAATTCTCAGCATCTTGCCGCAATTTCTGTATGATCATCGCTGAGATTTCTTGTGGTGTGTAGGTCTTGCCTTCAATGGCGACCGTGAAGTCGGAGCCCATCTTCCTTTTTATAGACGAAATTGTGTGATCTGGATTAGTAATCGCCTGCCTTTTTGCAATCTCGCCTACAACTCGTTCATTCTTCACGAAAGCTACTACCGAGGGCGTCGTTCGATTTCCTTCTGCGTTTGGGATTACTACTGGTTCTCCTCCTTCCATGACTGCGACGACAGAGTTGGTCGTTCCTAAATCTATGCCTATTACCTTGCTCATCTATCCACCTTATTTGTGCTTTTGTTAACCTTCACTTTGGAAGGTCGAATCACCTTTTCATGAAGCTTATAGCCCTTTTGAATCTCCTCAGTTATCACGTTATCTGGCAGGTTAGTATCCACTTCAGTCATAATCGCTTCGTGCACGCGTGGATCGAACAACTCTCCAATCGATTCTATCCTCGTGACTCCGTTCCTGCTCAAGATATCGCACAGCTGCTTGTGTATGAGTTCGATTCCTTCGTAGACGCCTTGGACTCCCTCAGCCCTTGGTGCCTGAGCCGCTCGCTCGAGATTATCAGAGATATCAAGTAACTCCCTAATCAGAGCGACGGACGCATATTTAGCGAGATCCTTGCTTTGGATTTTAGTTCGCCGCTTGAAGTTTTCGAAGTCAGCTTGAAGCCTTTGTAAGCGCCTAAGGTATTCCTCATTCTGTTCTTTAACGTTGTCAAGCTCTTCCAAAATAGCTGCTTCCTCAGCGGGAATTTCGACTTCGACAAGCTCCTGGTCATCATCTTGTTGAATCGGCGATACCTCCTCTAAGAAAAGACTATATTTTTATATGTTTGCACTTCTATATAAAAGCTTCTATGGCACTGAAATCAAAAAACATCGAGTCTGTGAGCTTCTTTAAGATCGATCTGTACGTCTCGCGTTCGCACTTTCTTAGCTCGGAGTTTCAATGTACGACGACGTAATGAACGGCAAGTGACTCTTGCCGTTCGAACGTTCGCACGCATTTAGGATAGTATCCTGTGCCCACAGCGTGCCTCAAACGATGGTGCTATAATTATCGACGTTCTTTCTTATCGTCGTGGCGGATTCCACGGTGCAATGCACACCAATGATTTTTCCAGCTTCAACGAGAATCCCGTGCCCGAAACGGCAATTCTCACCGATTATCGCACCTAAATTCATGACGTGGTGTAGCTCTCCGTCAAGAAAT
>DASPOC010000122.1:0-4762 GCA_035626195.1 Bathyarchaeia archaeon
CGCAAGGCCTGTGCGGGGCGGCGTGCCGTCATAATAGTCGCCGTTCTGCCAGCACGGGTCTGCCATGATCGCTTGCCGGCCTACCTCGTTGAACGCTATTCCTTGTGCGGAGAGTCGATTGGCCGCGGCGAGTATCACGGCGGATCGCACGATATCAGGATAATCAACGGCCCACTGCAGCGCCTGCATCCCCCCGATAGATCCACCGATAACGGCCAGGAGGGTTTCAATTCGCAAGCCATCGATGAGGGACTTCTGCGCGCGGACCATGTCGCCGACCGTGATGACCGGAAAGCTGAGCCCGTAAGGGCGCCCTGTCGCAGGATCGATACTGCCTGGCCCCGTCGACCCGCTGCACCCCCCGAGGACGTTGGAACAGATGATGAAGTAGCGCTCTGTGTCGAGCGCCTTTCCTGATCCAATAAAGTCATACCACCAGCCTTGCTCACCCTTATCGTTTACAAAGCCGGCGTGAGCGCTGCCAGATAAGGCGTGCAGGAGCAATATTGCGTTATCTTTGTCCGCGTTCAGCTGGCCGTATGTTTCATACGCGACCGTCACCGGAGAGAGCGTCCTTCCGCAGTCTAACGTAAGTGCATCAAACGTGTAATGTTGAGTCCGCGGAATGGTGTCTATGACGTACATGCGAGTGCTTGGTCAATATCCTCAATGATGTCAGCGACGTCTTCGATCCCCACAGAAACCCGTATGAAGTCATCGCTCAGTCCTGCTGCGGCGCGCTCTTCGGGGTTCAGTTGCTGATGTGTAGTGCTCGCAGGATGCACCACCAGCGATTTCGCATCGCCGATATTGGCGAGGTGACTGAAGAGCTTAAGGCTCTCAATGAACTTCACCGCAGCGTCGTACCCACCCTTGACGCCAAAGCCGACGAGCGCGCTCGCACCATTTGGCAAGTACTTCTGCGCTAGTCCATGAGAACGATCGTTGTCTAGTCCGGGGTAACTCACCCATGAAACGCGTTCATTCTCCTTCAAGAATCGCGCCACAGCAAGCGCATTCGCAGAGTGGCGTTCCATCCTCACGTGGAGTGATTCAAGTCCCTGAAGGGTCAGGAAGGCATTAAAGGGGCTCAAAGCTGGACCGATGTCGCGTAGCAGATGCACCCGCGCCTTTAGTATGTAAGCGAGTTCTCCGAACGCTTCGGCGTACACAAGCCCGTTATAGGTTGGGTCAGGCGTGGTAAAATCGGGGAATTTTCCGTTCGTCCAATCAAAGTTTCCCGCATCAACGATGAGCCCCCCGATAGAAGTGCCGTGCCCACCCATGAACTTAGTGAGACTATTGACGACGATATCCGCGCCGAAGTCGATTGGTCGGCACAGGATGGGCGTAGTTGCAGTGCCATCGACAATGAGAGGAACGCCGTTGTCGTGCGCTATCTGGGCGATGTGCTCGATGTCGAGAACGTCCAAGCTTGGGTTGCCAAGCGTTTCTCCGAAAAACGCCTTCGTCTTATCATTGACGCGCTCGTTGTAATTATTCGGATCCGTCGAGTCTACCAAGTGAACCTTGATGCCCATCTTTGCCAACGTCGACGAGAACAGGGTGTGAGTCCCGCCATACAGTTGTGATGATGACACGATCTCGTCCCCGGGCTTCGCGATGTTGAGGATTGAGAACGTGGTCGCCGCTTGACCGCTCGCAAGCGCCAGCCCGGCTTTACCGCCTTCTAGCAAAGCGACTCGTTGTTCGAGCACGTCATTCGTGGGGTTCATTATGCGCGTGTAGATATTCCCCATCTCTTGGAGCCCAAAGAGTTTAGCAGCATGTTCCGTGCTGTCGAATACGTACGAAGTCGTTTGATAGATCGGAACGGCCCTCGATTTTGTTGTAGGATCGACCGATTGCCCTCCGTGAACTGCTATCGTTCCAGGTCTTTGCATGATACACCTCTTTAAACGGCAATTATTTTATATAACAATTGTTATAATACAGTTATATAACGATTGTTATACCATATATACGAGCTGTTATATTGAGCACTTGACCATTAAGGTTTCGGAGAAGGCAAAAATAGTACACGGCAAGCCGTTTTATGTGAAGCTGATGTCCTATGAGCGACTCATGAAAGCACAACGATCGCCCTGTGAAACAGCGGTATGGAGCATCCTCCCCACCATCCGTTGCGAGGTTTCAAAGGAGCTGGCAAAACTAGGTCTATCGCAAATGATGATTTCGCAGCATCTCGGCGTCACGCAGCCGGCGGTCAGCCAATACGTGACCAGCAAAAGAGGGGCAGCTGTCACGGTCAGCGATGACGTAAGGGCGCTCATTCAATCGCTAGCTGAAGACGTTGCCGAGGGAAAAGAGCTCAACTTGAACGAGCGGATATGTGCGATATGTACGCATATCCAGGGCGATGAGAAGTGCACGGTCTTCAGTCGGTAGCCATGAATAGCCACCTAAAACGCCTGAAAGAGGAAAACGACGCCGTCATTTTGGCGCACAACTATCAACGCGACGAAGTTCAAGACGCCGCCGATTACGTGGGCGACTCATTCGAGCTCTCAAAGATCGCGTCTGAGATCAGATGTGCAGTCATCGTGTTCTGTGGGGTCGATTTCATGGCGGAAAACGCTGCTATCCTCTCACCCGACAAGCAGGTGCTGCTGCCCGTGAAGGAGGCGACGTGCCCGATGTCGCACATGATCACCCGAAACGACGTGCGACAACTCAAAAAGCGTTATCCGAGTACGCCCATCGTGTGCTATGTGAACACTTCAGCCGCCGTCAAGGCAGAAAGCGACGTGTGCTGCACATCGGCAAACGCCGTGAAGATTATCAATGCGCTCGATGCAGATCGAATCGTGTTTATTCCCGACCGAAATCTCGGGGACTACCTCGCCACAAAAACCGACAAGGAGATTGTTTCCTGGGACGGTTTCTGTCCGACGCACCAAGTGATTACCTTAGGAGACGTGCTGATCAAGCGGCAGGAGGTACCCGACTGCGAGATCGTCGTGCATCCCGAGTGCCGGCCAGAGGTCATAGCAGCAGCTGACTTTGTGTATGGGACCGGCGGCATGCTGCGTCACGCCGCAAAAACCAAGGCACACCACATCGCCATTGGAACCGAAGTGGGCATGCTCCATCGACTCGAGAAGCAGGAGCCAACGAAGGAGTTTTCCGCGCTCGCCGAAACAGTGTGTCCGAACATGAAACGCACACACCTTGAAGACGCTGTCCGCGCGCTCGAGCGGAAGGAATTCCTAGTCACTGTGACCAAGGATGTGCGTACAGGCGCAAAAAAGGCACTCGACAAGATGCTTGAGATCGGCTCTTGAGGTTCGGCACTGTCTGCTTCGTCAAGAATGAAAAGTGCGCTAACAAGTTCGCCCATTGATTTTTCGATCCCAGTTGTTACGGCGCGCCGGGCGAGCAAATTTTTTATATAACGTTAACGCCGTTAATTATTTGGTGTTTGTTGTGAACGATGCTGTCGCTGAGCTTACGAACAATGAACAGCGTGCCAGAAAACTGAGAGAGTATCCCCCTAGTGCCAAACTAGTTTTCAGGACTCTCGAGCGAAACGGCACAATGACCATCAACGACATCGAAAAGCAGACTTATCTGCCCCACAGAACTGTGAGATACGCGATCAAGAAGCTAAAAGAAGGCGGCATAGTGACCCAACTCTTTTACATAAAGGACGCCCGTCAAAGCCTCTACAGACTAGCCGAATAGCTCGCAGGCCCCTGAACCAGATTGCACGAGAGATACATGCTGAGTTTGGGCTCGCTCCCTCGACCGAATCGCTGGCGGAAAACGCGCCGCACGCTCTTAACACCAGCCAACCGTTTTGCTTTCCTTTCTTTATGCTTCTTCCGCCGAATAGATTATGGATACCCCCGAGGTCTACTTCGTGCAGGTAACAATCGTGTTTCCACTAGCGCGGAGGCAGCGTGACACGGCACAGTACTGGGCTGGGATCTTATAGCTGACTTCGGTGCGCATTACTCTTAACCATCGCAGGCCGTTTGCTTGCGACAATGTGCTAGAAACTGCATCAAGAGCAACAACCAGCATCAATCGCTGCTTCATGCTCGCGTTTGTCGAGCAGTGATTTGATCTTGTTGCACACGTCGCAAAGGTGCACTGACAGGGCCTCGGGGTCGTCTTTGTATTCCTCAAGGTAATCGTCGATCACCTCGAGCACCTCGGTGTCCTGTCCTGCCGTTCCCCGTTTATTCTTTACGTACTGATTGACAGCAGCGGGGGTAACGCCGAGTATTCGTGCGATCTGTGCCTGATTTATTCCTTCCCCCTTCATCCGCACGGCCATCTCGGCCCGTATCACGGGAAGGACGTACTGCACAATGATCTCACATCGCGGCCTGATCTTTGACGACCTGTCGGTTTCAGTCATATCTACAAGAGGTCATATTTCTCGGCTATCTCCTTAAAGACATCTGCCACGTACGATGTCTGGTCCCACGTTAAGCCGTATGTGTTGAGCTTCCACGTGCGCGTCGCTCCTGCAAACTCGCCAACGACGCCCCTCTTTTTAAGCTCGTCGCTGAAGAAGAACCCTCGTCGCTTGTGGGTTGTGGCGACCTGGTCGAAACTGCCCGTGGTGTCCACCTTCGTCAAGGTGTGCTTGCGCGGGTATTCACTCAAGCATTTGTTGCCCTTAATGTCAAGGATCGCGTCGATGACGATGTTCGACTTCGCCACGTACTCCTGCCAGTCACTGATGCGTCTCTCGATGGCCGGGAAGGAGGCCATCATGGCGAGGATGTTC
>DASPOC010000123.1:0-15476 GCA_035626195.1 Bathyarchaeia archaeon
CAAGTTCGTAGCCGAGTTCTTAGCGTTAAACAGCGTGAGCGACAGCTTGAGGAGAGGCACGGGGACGTGCATGCACATGAACTCCGTGTGGGTTGCGCTCTGCAGGGCAGCCGGGATCAAGGCGCGATATAAGAGCTTTAATATGATGTTGCCTCCCTCGCTGACCACCGGCAAGACGGAGAGAGGCCGGGCAACGGCGAACATGTTCAACAGAGGGATGCCCGAGATAGAGGGCGAGATCTGCATCGACGGCAAATGGGTCGTCGGACACGTGGCGATGCGGCCCGAATACCTTGCTCGTGGCTACCTCCCCATACCGAGGTTCGGGGAGGACGCGATAGGACTGACGTTTCCCCTCGCTCCGGGGGCGACGATCAAGCGCTATGAGTCCATCCCGCTGTGGATGTGGTTCGTAGTAAAGGCGATGATGGCGTTCATTCCCGCGTCGATGGAACGAGCCAATCTCGTCGTTTTAAAAGCACTACTAACGGGAAGCCAGGTCATCGAGGAGGCGGGCGGACTGGAGGCATACGACCGCGCGGCAAGAAGCAAGAGCGAGAGTCTCCCTGTGGACGAAATAGTACGTACAATGCATGCGGCGATGCGCCCAGAGCTTGTGGAGTTTGAGGCGTGAGGCGTGGAATAAACGGCACTTGACGCACTCAACAGATTAAAATTTAATGGGAACTTCGCCCCATATATCCGCTTCGCTATCACGACTATAAAAACAGAATCACTATAAATTGCGAAGCGCAGCTAAAAGAATGCGACGGCTATATGAGGGAGGGAACTAAGTGGTGCTCGCTGTGCCAAAGGCACGTAGTCCCTAAAAAGGAATTCAATTCAATTGGCTGGGTTGGTCTTGTAGCAGGAGTTTCGTATCTGGTCGTAGCGTTCCTTAACGGACCATTGGTGCGTTCCTTAACGAATAACACATTAGCGGCTGTTTTAGCAACAGGCTTTGGCAGCATCCTGCTCAACATGCTGCTCCTGCTAGTAACGCCCTTAGCTCTGATCAGTATCCTCTATTGCCTGTATTAGGTCGTAAAAGAACTCAGCTGCCCTATTTGCAACTCTCGGCAGTTGACGGATGTGCGCCTGCTGCCAGTTTCCACACTTATACTAGCGAAAAGGGCCGTGAGCTAGATGCGCGTAAAAACAGTCGCGCAGAATCCCCGATATCGATAAAGATCCCGCGCATAAGAGAGGGCTCACTAGCGCCGCAATGGTTATTGAAAGATTGCTTGTCCTTATCTATACTCGCCGTAATATCTATCATCGTTCTGCTCGTACGCTACGCTTTGGAAAGCGGATTGATCAGTTTTTGACTTTTTTGCGTCTGTCTGACTAGCAGAGGCCAAACTAAGGTTTTCTGAGGTGGGAAGGCAGGAGCCTGTATTAGGCTCCGGTCGCGATGTCGAATTGGTCCTTCAAAGCGTTCAGTGGTAATAGATCGGTCCCAGCTTCAATAGGACTTTGGCCTATCAGAGAAAATACACTAAATGGTGGCAAAATGGAAGATAAAGACCTATACTCTACCATATTCAAACGGAAGTCCATTAGAAAGTACGAATTAGAACCCCTCGATGAAGATAAACTAAAGGGGATCAGAGATCATATTCAAACTTTAAAACCGTTGCATGAGGGCATAAAAATTGAATTTAAGATTTTACCGCCCGATGTTGTTAAAAGAAGGACGATGAGAGAAGCACCGCACTATATAGCTGTTTTTTCAGAGGTGAAAGAGGGTTATCTAAGCAACGTAGGGTTCATGGTACAGCAGATGGATCTATTTTTTTCTGCTAACGGGTTGGGAAGTTGCTGGCAGGGGATCCCTGCTCTCAAAAAAGAAGGTTTAGCAAGTTCACGTTTGAAATTCATCATCTTAATGCCCTTTGGAAAGCCCCATGAAACGTTACACCGAACAAAACCGTCGCAATTCAAAAGAAAATCACTCCGGGAAATAAGTGACATTAAAGGTGCAGATAATTTACTGGAAACAGCTCGTCTTGCTCCGTCTGCACGTAATGCGCAGGAGTGGTTTTTTACAGGTGATGAACAGTTAATTCACGCGTATTACCGTAAACCAAACTTCATCCCGGGACTTTTAATCAAAAAATATCCCCCCATAGACGTGGGAATTAGTCTTTACCACTTGAAACTGGGTGCAGAGCATTTTGGCAAGGAACCTGAAATTATATTTGATGACCCGGAGGATGATGATCTCAATGATTATGAGTATGTTGCCAGTTTGCGCTTAAAATGAGCCATTCCTTGATTTTTCTCCAGCGATTTCTGCTGGGACGATCGACATTTGTAATCGTTGGGGTGGTCGCTTGGACAGAGGATATTATCAATAAGCACCACTAGGGCTTCAACATGAAAACATTGATTGTCTACGCTTCAGTTCACCACCAGAACACGGAAAAAATTGCTAAGGCAATGGCAGAAGAGCTGGGGGCAGACCTTGTCCCTATCGGTCAGGCACAACCCGAAACCATCACGGCATATGACCTGATCGGATTTGGATCAGGGATTTATGCCGGAAAGTTCTATCACGCTCTCCTCCGTTTTGTAGGGACGCTCCCAACGGTTGCGGAAAAACAAGCCTTTGTTTTTTCTACCTGCGGTGTGAGGGGAACGCAATGGCACGCTGCTTTTAAAGAGCTGCTGGCGAACCGAGGATTCTCGGTCGTGGGCGAGTTTTCCTGCAAAGGGTGGGATACGGTCTCTTTTTTGAAACTTTTCGGAGGGATTAATAAGGGAAGACCAAATGAGAAAGATCTGAAGGAAGCGCGGAGATTTGCGGTGGGATTGAAAGAAAAATATTCATAATTCCGGGGTTTTCTGCCGGCGGGAGGGTTAGGGGCCTGTATTAGGCTCCCATTATTCTGTCTTATTCGACCGTCAAATCGTCATGCGGAATGACCGTCCTACCTATAATCGTTCCTAGAACCAGGCGCTTACGTAAGGGACTAAAATATGCGTGAGGTCTTTCTTTCTCCTAACCATCATTCACGGCGCTTCTAAAGCGCGAAACGACGCATCGAGTGCCTGCCCATCATCCAGTCTACCTTTATACTCGAGAAGCACTGTTAGAAACGGGTTACGGAAGCTGAGGAAAATATGAAATGAATATGAATGTCTTAATAAGCATAATTTTTCTGGCAATAGCATACATCATAGCTTCTCTTAGCTATCCTATGCTGGCAGGAGGCGCAGCATATGGTCGTACTCCGAGGAAGGCTGCAGCTGAGGCTGTTAAACTGGCAGACCTTAAGAGAGATGAAGTCTTCTATGACCTCGGATGTGGAACAGGAGAGGCCCTTATAGAAGCCTCAAAGTTATCCGATCATGTGAAGGGAGTTGAAATAGAGCCTATTCGATGGTTTATCGCAAAGCTCAGAGCAAGAAAAGCCAAAGTCATTCTAGGAAACCTTTTCAAGCAAGACATTTCTGACGCTGATGTTATCTTCATATTCCAATACGAAGGACGGATAAACAACAGAATCGCGATGAAAATAAAGGCTGAAACACGAAGCGAAACAAGGCTCATAAGCTATTGGCACCCAATTGAAAATATGAAGCTCGTCAAAAGCCAAAAAGAGATTTTCGTTTACAAGACATGAAAGGTTCTGCCAACTGCTGAACTGGGCGAGCCGAACCGCTTGAAGGATTGTATTTGCGAACGTTTGCGGTCGAGTTGAAAGAGCAGCTTGCCGAGACCCTCGCTTCGTTTGTCGCGTCGATTCTAACTCAGCCGCGTAGGCGCTTAGACGCGCAAAAGCCATCCCTTCGCCAGATCATTGAAGTGTTGCAGCAGGTGATGTGCACACACGCGACGCACAGAAGCTTGCGATTTCTGCTGAAGCGTATAAATGATTGTGCGCTAATTGTCGACGCCGTGCTTCAACAAGCGGAGAAAGCGGTCGAAGGCGTTGATACAAAGGCAACTACGTGTGAATCGTTTTATTGCCCACAAAGTAAAGCGCCGCAACGAGAATGGCGGTCGCAACCAAGGTGATGACAAAGTCTTGTAAGTCGGTGGGCTGATAGCCGAAGACGATGATGTCCCGTATCATCGCTGTGAGACCCGCGCCGAGAAGCAGCCCCAAATTGATAGATCTGGTCTTCATATAGCCGACGACCGTCATCAGCAGTTCGAGCGCGATTATCGCGGCGATAAGCGCGTTTAGTCCGATTATCGGGCTATCAGTGACGAAGTAGCTCACGATGTTGTCGACCTCGCCAGCGAGCGCGACAAGAGCGATGACCACGAGCAATACCCCGACTGCGCCGTACAGTATCAGCTCGGCGCTCTCAAAAACCTGCACCATCCTCTCGGGTGTTCTTCTTTGGGGTGGTTCAGCCTCCATTACGTCGTTACAGGAACGCTATCACGCTTCAACGTTTCTGATCGTCTCTCCACTGAAATGAATTCCTGAGGAAAGCAGTTGAATAGGAAAACGGTAGAAAAAAAATGTTAGGCATCTTAGGGTGCCATAACAACTAGACGCTTACTAGACGCTTATCCAGACCCCTTTTTCTGGAAGAGTCAAATCATCACGGAAGTTCTTGAAGACTTCAGGGTGGGTGCTGCGTGTGTACTGGAGTGAGTGCATTCGGCTGCACAGTCTGAACCGTATCTTGTATCTCATCGTAGTTCAAGTGTCCTGATGCGTGGATCTGTGGAGGCCACGACGCGGGTTCGAATCTCGCCCTCGGCCTTTTCTTTATTGTTTTCATTGTAGCTAGTAACTTTATTTGAAAAAAGAGAGGATCTCAGTTTAATGATTCTGATTCGAGAGCAGACAGGCGGCATTCTGTCGTAATTTCTGCTTTAGGTTTCAAAACTGCACCGCTCTTTAAAACCGTGTCATCTTTTAACGGAGATTGCTCAGTGACGATCACAAACGCTTGCTTGTCTTCGTACTCTGTCTCGAAAATGTCGGCGACATCCCCTATCACTCGTGAATGAGTTTTTGGTAAACGAAGCTGCGGATATTCTATCCCTTTGGCGGATAGCTTGCCGATTTTAGACTTTCCTATAAACTCCATGCGCTTCCTCGCATTAACTACGTTGCTGTCTCTTCACCAACGAGCGTGCGCAACCGCTCAGCGACGAACTCAAAGACCCGCTTCCGCTCCTCAAACGACACCTTCCAGTGAGCGAGAACATTCATGAGTTCAGTAGTACTCCGCATCGAAAAAGTTCCCATGTCACGGGAATTGGTCTCCTCCGGCATGAAGATAAGGTCAATCTTTCGCTCTTTTCGCCCAACGTTCTTGCTCAGCGCTATGCATACAGCTCCTGTTTGCGTTTTGTTATTGTGCACGTAGCGCACGTCTATACAACTTTGTTGCGCACCGTTCTGGTTATCCATCTTATATCATCTTATTTATGCTTAATACAGCTTAATTATCATTTACCTGACATAAATGTTGCTGTTTTCTTTTGTTTATGCAATCCGCCCATCTGACGCGCGTGAACGCAGACGGCCGCGACAGAACAAAGCGAAGGACCAACCATAAAGGTTTCAAAGCCCATCAGAGTTGAGGTCAATTGGCAGAGCCACTCTTATCCACTCTCCTTAGTGGAGGTAGCGGAGTATCCTGAGAAGGCTGATGCTAATGAAAGGAAAGAGCTCTACGAACTGCTACGCGGGCGGCCTGCACATCGAAGAACAGAACTTCCGAGTATTGATGACCTTTCAGTGCTTTTAGCGGATATAGATTTTAAGTGCGGCAGCATCGAGCTTTATGTTTCAAAACTGAATAAGGACCGGTTAATAGTACTTCTAGATGGTCAAGAAAGTCGTAAAAAAGCGTTGTATGCCCGATTTGAGCGGTACTCCCCTGACAAGATCTACAGTCGTTTCCCTAGGGAAGTCCGTGGCTTTTAATTCCATAAAAGGAGTAGCAAGTTTTGCGAAGTTGACTCGCTATTTTGCGCTGCAAGGCCGCTTCAACATCACGAGTTTTTGCAACTCAATGAAAAGCGAGCGTCGTAGACATTTTCAGGCAGCAGATGTTTATAGTGTTTGCCCCTTCCCCGCCTGCCAAAACTGCTTTCTAACACTTAGACTATTATGGAGGCAAATAAGACGAGCGTCACAATAAGGTAGCTTCGCAGCCGTTTAATGAGGCGATATTCTACGCATTGACTTTTAGGTTGTTCCTTTCTTTTTCTCACACTTGCTATCTACGTTCTTTTAAAGGGCTAACATTCCGATCGCCATCTCAGCACCATAACGTCATATTCTCGGTGGGCGTTCTCATATATGCGATCGCCTTCTATCTCATCAGAACACGCCGCGCAAACGGAAAAATGCTCAAATACTACACATACGGCCGGTTTGCCGCAATATTGGCACGGTTCCGGTTCCCCTTCAGTCTCATTGTTTCGCATATCACTTACTCCCAATAAGGGCTTACTAACGCCGTTGTGATTGGTCGGCAGCTCCGTGCAAGAGGTCATCAGTCCAACAGATACCACACCGGCCGAACACGCCACTGTGCTCGTCAAACGCGGTATGCGTATGTGCGCGACAGCTACCATTTGGAACTGTGTACTTTTATGATCTCAACTATAAATCTTATGCTATTTGTTGTATCGTCCTGCGCAAGCAAGCACCGCCAGCCGCAAGGGTCACAACGGTTATTGGCACCAGCGCATTCTACAGAACGTGCAACCGATCTGGACGCACTAGACAGACCTTCATAGCTCGAAACCTTCTCACACCTACCCATTATTCGCGCATCGCATCAGCTGTTGCGAAGCACACGACGCCAAATCCCTTGAACGTCTAGCTTTGCAATTAGGTTGGAGTTTCTTGAGCGGCGAACGAGCAAGCTGTTCCTTCAACTCAAGCGCAAACGTCCGCAGCGACGATCCGTCAAGGCGTTCGGCCCCACCGAGGCAGTAGTAGCAGGCCGCCCCGTATATCACCACATACTTTAGCTGGGTGTCTCCCCGCCCTCGTTCAACGCTTTCTATTAGCTCTCTAGTGGCACTGTGTGAGCGTAGGCAGCAAAGAGGTTGTAGATCGCCTCTCTAGTATCGGCTGTGCTATTTGCATGAATCGCTTGCACAAGCGATCAGTCGACCCGACAGGTAATAATTCCGCGGCAGGATCGTGCTTCGATAAAACTTATTCAAGCCAATGATCGTGGTTCAGGCAAAATCTTATCAGCCTTTGCGTTCGGTCCGCAGCAAAACTTCGAGGCCAAATCACATGATGAGCCGCTGAATTCGCTTAAAAAGTTTTTAAATGTACCGCTAGAATGCTTAGCGAGGTTTCTAAATGACGTCTTCAAAAGGATTTGTGCTAGTAATGATACTGGTCCTCGTCGTATTTTTGTCAGGAGTAGCCGCGATCGGCGCAAATGTCGCTCACGGAAGCGGCGCCGATACCGCAATGACCCCTGAACAGGCTCTCAACACGTTGATGGAAGGTAACTCGCGTTTTGTCTCTGGTAACGTTTTACATCCTAACCAGTCCGATGAGCGGCAAGCTAAAGTGGTGTCCGGCCAGGAGCCATTCGCTGTCGTGGTAAGCTGTTCGGATTCGCGGGTCCCCCCAGAAATCATATTCGATCAGGGAATAGGGGACATTTTCGTAGTCAGGACCGCAGGTGAGGTCATGGATAACGCGACCGTTGGAAGCATAGAGTATGCTGTCGAGCATCTGCACGTCCCGCTCATCGTGGTGCTCGGTCATGATGACTGCGGCGCAGTCGCGGCGGCTGTAAACGGCGGCACAGAGCCCGGCCAGATTAGCTACCTCGTGAACGCCATTAAGCCGGCAGTCGATACGGCAAAGGGGTTGCAGGGCGACCTGTTAAACAACGCCATAAATGAGAACACAAAGGATGTTGTCGCGCAGCTCGAATCGACACAGCCTATCCTGCACGAACACGTCAAAGGGGGCAACCTGCTGATTGTGCCCGCGCGCTACCATCTCGACACCGGAGCTGTGGAACTTTTAGGTAATGCGTCGCAGGCTCAAAACACAACCTGCGATTTAGGAACGATGACGAGCTGCCCCGTACTGCAATAATTGCCCGAGCTCCGGCCAGTTCGTCGTTTGCTCGGTCGCAGCAGCACAAGCCGCCCTGCGGTGGTCGTTGACTACCCGAGGATGGGACGAACATTGCTTGCAGACGTACCTAAAGTATTGGAAGGGCATGCGTGGCTAACTCCACTCGTAAAATACGTTGGTTCCGGGCGAGGTGAGATCTGCTCTCGCCCTCCATAACGCAGATGGTTTGGTTGAGCCATGCGAGCTTCTCAGACATCGTCATGAAGGTCACTGTGCAGTTGTACTTCGCTCCGGCAGCAGAAGTTTTTGCCGCGTAGGTGAGCTTCCAGGTCACCGCATCGCCGTCAAGGGTCATGACCCTTAACCCCGTCCCGGTTCCAATGCCGCTGGGTTTGCACGGTTGTGCTGGGTTCCCATGTTGGTGCCGTTGAGGCCCTTAGCCTTTCCGAAGCCGTTAATCTCGCTGGTTACGCTAAACTCAGATTCGACGCCTTCGGATCCTATTGATTTTATAGCTCCCCTGTTGGTCTAAATTTTTCCTCGAGTAGCTTTTGTCCTATGGCCAATATCTTCACATCTGCATAGTGATTCTGCATTAGGTATTTCAGTGATACCATTAGCAGGAGCGAAATAAGGGTCGTACAACTTTAGTGGACAATTATAGGCATGAGCCGCCTAACACGTTTTTTTGATAAATAATACAACATCGTTTTGTGACACATCACTAAGATGCAGCCACGTGTTGTCCTTGCTAACTGCAAATACGGCGGTTATTGTCACCGCCGTCAACGCGAAGGGAGGTGAGAGAGACGGCAAAATTTTTAGTCTTGTGGCGCTTCAACCCGAGTGCGCCGTGGCCCTCCGACCCGACCGGTATGGCAATGGGAATGGAAGTGATGTTCTCAATGGTTGACCACAACTTAAAGACAGGTGAGACGCGAGAGTTCGGCTACTTCCTTGATGGAAAATCAGGGTATGCAATTGGTACCGGAGAAGCCAAAGATGTGTTTAGGAGGACGTTCGCATTCTACCCTTGGCTCGAGGCCGATGTGCACGAAATGGTTCCTTACGAAACAGGGAAGGAAATTGCAAGAGGGGTTCTGAAAGCGCAAGCGGAAGCTATGAAGCGGTAATTCTGCTTGAATAGAAGGGAGCGCTCGCGCTTCCTTCTCTCCTCCTTCGTGTTGTCGCTGAGTGTAGCCCTATAGAGGCTCCGGCAGCAGCTTCCAAATCAGTAGGCAGGTCGCATCACAAGCACCGCTGCCTGAAACGGCTTGTATACGAAGTAATGGAAAGATGTGCGTCTACTCCCGTAACATAGACACTTCTAACTCAACCCATTAAAATGACAGACCTTGTACAGTATTAGCGGTGTTCTTCAACCAAATATAGAGCGCGACAAATTTTTGTCAATGGGCCTAATCTCACTCACTGTGAGCTGCTAGACGACGAATCGCTGCTTGAGCTGCTAGACGACGAATCGCTGCTCAGGGACCATGCCGACGATTCGGGCTCAACTATTTTTCTTTTTTGCATTACCTCACCTTCACATTTACTTCGGCCGTGTCTCGCCCTGATTAACCTGCTTCAGGGGTGCGTCGCGAGAACGGCCCATCGCGCCAAAACCAGTACGCCCACGGGAGGCACGGGCAGTGCTTGCGGCATCTCCTACCTCCTCAGTGATCGTTACCATGTGTATTGTGAATAACGCCCCTCTTGAAGCTTTTGCACACATTTTTTTCGTGGTGCGTGAGATTACGTCTTTGATCTTGTTTGCTGGCCTTTCTGCTTTTTCGAAACCGCAGCAGAGCGCGATTCCAGCATCACCGGCATCCGCTGCCTGAGCACGTGCGTGATGCATACATACGATCCTTGGGATGCCGAACTTGCAGGTTGAAGCGTCACGTCATCGTGCCGAACATGAATGGCGTGCGCTATAACGAGCAGTTCTGCAGCATTCACGTCCGCTTGTGCATTCAAATGCCGCCAACGGGCACTGCAATCAGCAGTGCTTCTTCTGCTGGAAGGCTACCGATCTCGACGCTGCGGAAAACCTCTCCTTCGACGAACTGCAGATCCTCTTTGGCAATATTAACAAGAACGATAGAAAAGCCGAAAAAAGACAGGAAAAATTGTTCGGTATGCACGGCAAAAAAGTCTAAATTTGCGAAATGCTTGAATCTTTTTAGGTGAAAAAATGGATACTGCAAAACATGTTGAGATTCCCGAAAACGATCTTAACAAGGCCCAAAAGGATATTGCAGTCGAATTCCTCAGTCTAGTTGGTTTAGGAAGACCAAAAGAGGGACTGCGTTTCTTTGCCCCTGAATGTGAGACTCACAATCCGTACATCGTTGGAGGCATGGACGCATTGATCGCTGCAATGCTTGCTGTGCAAAAAGAAGGAGCGGAAGGAATTTTAAAAGGATCGAAAGCTGACTTTAGCCTCGTCATCAGGCACGTTCTTGCCGATGCAGACCTGGTTGCGGTGCATACGCAACTCTCCAGCTCCAGACCAAGTGAGGGGGGGTTAAGGCAAGTTCATCTTTTCCGTTTCAGTGGAGAGAAGATTGTCGAGTATTGGGATATTACCCAACAAGTGCCGGAGAATGCACCTAACGCAGCTGGAGCATTCTCTTAATGGATGATCGGAGCAGCTGCCGAGTCTAGGGAAGGGGCGATTACGCGAAGGGTGTTCTTGAGCGCCATGGCAAGCCCGATGACGTATGCTGCGGTCGCCAAAGCCACTGGAATTTCATCGGGCACCTTCAAGTGCTTGGACCGCTACCAACTTGCATCATCATTGTTACTATCTTGCTTACGCAGAAAAAAGAAGCATTTGGGCACATGCAAATGGTGACCTAAGCTTTTTTTGCGGCTCTGACGATTGACATTCTCGAGTTGGCGGCAGAAAGGCTTGCAACAAGAATCGACGATGAGAGTTTAGTAATTCTGCCGCCGACCATGCCGTTATTTTCAAAAATAGCTCATGGCTTTCTTATCATCCGTTTCCCCATCGGTCACCTCACGCGTACTGCTTCTCGACTACCCACGCCTTGGCAGCGCTAGGGTCGCGATAGTGAGCGACCGATTCTTAATTACTTCCGCAATCGCCTTACCACGCTTGAACTGCAGGAGCCTCATAATCGCTCGGAGCTGTCGCTCTCGCAATATATGACGCATCTGTCGTGTCCGTTACCGTCGTTTGATATATCTGCCCGGCTTCCGCTTCCGTTGGCATCAGTCCTAATGTTATCGTTTTAGGCTCCGACGCAGACGAGAAGAAAGTACGGACCACGCCAACACAAAAGTCATTGCCGTTATTACTCGTTTTTTTGTAAAATGGCATCACTACAACGTTATTAGCCGAATAAGACGGCACAATAGCTGCTATAATCAGTCGAACCTTGAGTGCCGCTAGTATCGACGAGCAACCCGTCACGCTTACAATAAGCACCGCAAGGAGGCCTAGCATCGAAACCATCTCCAACCTGATTTTTGTCATTTTTTTACCCTCCTTGACGAAAAAATGAGTCAAAAGGGTAAAACGGCAGCGTGATAGCTTAAGAATTGTCGATTAGCTGCGGTCCATCTTTTGTTGTATGATAGCGCGAAAAACCCGAAAAACCTAATTATTATGGGGTGGTTGCGCGGCTTTCTCTAGAGCTGTCAAATTCAAAAAAAGAAAGGCGTGACGATTAAAAGGTAAACGTAAGGTTGTTAGCGTGGTCGTTGTAACTGAGGCTTACTAGGTTGGCATCTGCGCGATCACAAAGATCAACGTCCCCGCTGTTTTTTGTCCGGATTGGAATTGCCAAAGAGTTGCAGCTCACCCTCACCAAATCAAGCCAGTGGGATCGCGTCCGACGTTGTTTGAGTCAAACAGTTCGAAGCTGACTGGTCGACAGATTAAAAAGAACATTTATATTCGCCGGAATATATATTTTGGTCAAGTCGTTATCAATTTGGACCAGCCATGACATATGAAGTATCAATCACAAAGTGCGACTCCTACGAACTCGAGAAGGTTAAAAATAGTGTAGCGAGGAGCCTTGAAGCAATTGGAGGGCTTCAAAACTTTGTGAAAGCAGGCGATCGCGTTCTCGTTAAGTTGAACTTGTCGGTGGCAAAGCCCCCCGAGGCCGCCGTTACAACACACCCTGCAGTCGCGCAAGCGATCGTTCAATCAATACAAGAACTAAGCGCCACACCTGTTGTCGGAGACGCACCAGGCGGTGGCTGCAGTGCAGCGACATATAGGGCGCTCCTCAAAACGACCGGCATCCAACGGGTGATTGATGAGACGGGGTGTGAGTCGGAGCGATTCGACGACGATAAAACACACGTGTTCTCTGAAAGGGCCCGAACGTTCAAGAAGTTGTGGATCTGCAGGGCAGTGACCGAGGCAGACGTCATCATCGGACTACCAAAACTGAAATCGCACTTGCTGACGTACTACACGGGGGCCATCAAACTTCTGTACGGCTACGTGCCCGGGCTGACCAAAGCCGAATACCACCTTCACACAGCGCGGGATGTCGCACTGTTCGCTGAACTGTTGCTTGACCTCTACGAGACGTACCCCCCCACCGTCTCTGTGATGGATGCGATCGTTGGCATGGAGGGCGAGGGGCCGACCAACGGCATCCCGCGCAAGATCGGGCTCATTATGGCGAGTGCCAGCTGCACGGCGCTCGACTATGTTGCTACTACGCTCGCCAACTTGCACCCTCTCAATGTGCCGACGGTTAAGGTGGCCCACGACCGTGGCATCGGGCCAAGCGGCCTGCAAGATATCACCATACTCGGTGAAGCACTCGAACCGCTTATCGTGGAGGATTTTAAACAGACGACGACGACTAACGAGTGGTGGCTGAAAGAAGGAACCTCGACGACCAAGTTCGTAAGACTCTGGATGGCCGCAAAACCTCGTGTGAACGCCTCCATTTGCAAGCAATGCGGCGAGTGCGCCAAAGATTGCCCGGCCAAGGCCATGCAATTCACAAAAGGTTCCGTTCCGCGCGTTGATTATGACAAATGCATACGATGTTATTGTTGTCAAGAACTGTGCCCGAATGGAGCCGTCAGCGTGTCTACGCCCTTTGTTAGAAGGATCATGCAAGAAAAAATGGGCTTAGCTAGACTTGAAGCAATGTGGACGGGAAGGACGCAGCGCAAATGAACGTACCGGCCAAGCAAAGAAAGAAGCGTGGACAACGAAGATCATTTTTGAATCTTGACTTAGAATCGCAGATGGCGACGTAACGCTCGAACTGCGTGTTTGACCTCTCGCCCTCTTTTTCGAAGCTAACCTATATTGTTGTGTAGCTCACGTACATTATGACCAGTAATGGCCACTGATGATGAGTTTACAGCTCGCTTAATCGGTTTCGGGCTCAGCAAAAAAGAGGCACAGCTTTATTTTTATCTGCTCAAGTGCGGGCCGAAAACTCCTTCTCCTCTCGCAAAATCGCTGCACACGTGTCGTGAGGACGTGCACTGGACCCTCAAGTCTCATTGAGAAGGGCATAATACGCCCTTCACTCGGCGCTCCGACTGTCTACGTCGCGGTGGATCTTGATACTGGCTCGATTCGGCAGTGAAGAAGCACGAGAGCGAACCGCGTGAGATGCAAGTGCGAAAGCTGGAACTGCAGCACTGGCTCAGCAGCAGTTTCGGCTCTCTGACGCTGTGCCGACGTTCAAGATCGTCAAAAGTGTTAAGGCACTTGTCGCTGCCGGGATACTCCTTTTTGATTTGATGCAAGAGGAATGCCTTGCGGCCATACCTGGACTGGGGGCGGTCGCTGCCTCATTGTTTGGCGTCAACGATGCCGGCGCAGCATGCATTCGCTAGCATCGGCGAAGAAGTGTACCACATTGATCAGCTCGGGATGAAACTTACGGTGACCGACAGAAAATATCGTCTGACAGCGCTTAATCTCCCTGCTCGCGCCTCACTGAGCGCCGATCCCGCTCTTTGGACCGTCGACCTGCCTTTGCGCAATTTCTTGCGGCTACGTGGGCGCTGCGGAAACAGGCAGTTCCAGCAGAAGAGCGAATACAAGAGCTGCTCCACAAGGCCCTCCGTCCGATATGGGATAGATCTACTCTTGGCTACCCGTCTAGACTCTGCGGAACTGGAATGAGTCAAGCTATGTTATGGCTCTAGAACTCAGATAGCTCTTTTGAGCCGCCGCTACTTGACGCCTCAAAAATCTTACGCTAACTCTTGAGAAAGCTAGTCTTTGCCTAATATTATAGCCACATCATCCGCGCGCTCAGGCAGCGGATGTCGACAATTGCTCCACTCAACCCCCCACAGCCCGCGCGCAAGAATATAAGCGCGATTGTTCATTCTAGCCTATATCGTCCCACCGTTCGCAAAGCAATTCGTGAGCCTTGAAAGAGCGCTGAGGCTCCCGTTCGCTGCAGTCGATCCATGGAATCGTATTCTAAACGTTAGTTTAAACGAATTTTTCCTTAAGATTTATATAGTAACACAATGCTGTACTGGGAATGACGTGAGCGCAGCGACTTGTTTGTCATTTGCCGCGCTCGACTATAATACAGAAAGCTTATGCACCTTGAGGCAAGAGCCTCTTTGGTAACGCAATGTCCATTTTCCGAGGTATGACTTTTATGAAAAAACAAGCAGCAATGATAGCGATATGTGCCGCACTTCTTATATGTGTGGCCGCGGCAGGATGCACTAGTTCGACCTCGCCGTCACCGAATGCGGCCGCTACTGCAAATTCTTCATCTCACGCAGCTACTGCAAATTCTTCATCTCACGCAGCTACTGCGTCAGCAACGGCGAAGGCCTCGCCAAGCGCGACGGGCTCGCCAAGCGCGAAGGCCTCGCCAAGCGCGACGCCTACGTCCGGGGCTACGCAGTTGATTGATATTCAATCATCGCCAACAGGCGACCTGCACGCAGGAGAGCAGGTCACAACCACTGGACGATTGGTCGATGCAAACGGCAACGGCATTCCCAATCAGCAAGTTACGTTTATGGCGCAGGCGCCGATAGTGGGGACCACTACCCAGGGCTCGGCAACGACCGACAGCACCGGAGCATTCCAACACGTAAACACGGTATCAGCAGGCGGGCTCCCTCTTAGTGGCACAATCACCGTCACAGGATGGATAGAGTATGCAGGCAATGGCGTTTACCAGCCGACGAGCTCCCCTCACGTCCCTGAGACGGTTCACCTCAGCTGACGGTTTAGCTCAAGTGACGGTTTAGCTCAAGTGACGGTTTAGCTTAAGTGACGGTTTAGCTTAAGTGACGGTTCACCTCACCGCGCCGCCCTCTTCGTGACGAGTTGGATCCTCACTTGCTTTCTCGTAGTAAACCGCCGTTCATATCGGGTCAGTAAAAAGAGCCGTCAGCGATGGCGGACAAAATGAGAAAAGGAAGAGAGCGGGATGC
>DASPOC010000124.1:0-9996 GCA_035626195.1 Bathyarchaeia archaeon
AGCAGTATGATTACCGAAATTGCAAAGGGAAAGACCCTCGATGAAGCAATGAAGATAACCCGGCAAGATGTGGCTGAGGAGCTCGAGGGGTTACCCCCTATAAAAATGCACTGCTCCAACCTAGCCGCAGATGCGCTCCACGAGGCGATCAAAAACTTTCAAGAAGGAAAAAAAGGACCTATAGAGCTCGGTGAAACACGCTTCGCCTGCCCTGCCGGTGAGGTGAAGAACGTCATAGGCCTTCCGGAATTCGCGGGGAAAGGTGTATTCACTGGTTATGAGCATCCTGAGCAGTTTCGTGACAAGCGCGTGTTGGTCGTGGAATTTGATCAAAACAGCGTTGAGTTTGCGCTCGAATTAACGAAGGTAACAGGTCGGGTGATTTTACTGTCAACCTTGGAACAGCTCGCGGTGAATGATGAATTAAAGGCTCAGGTAAAACGATCCGATATTAAACATTTGAAACAGGCAGAGCTTGTGGAAGTATCCGGGGGTTCAGAGGTGGAAAGGGTGCGGATCCACGACCTTGATGAGGATGAAGAATATGACTTGGTTGTGGATGCCGTTGTGGTCCCTTCGTGAACTATAGTTGAATGAAGGCGATTTATCCCTCTTTTTTAACAGCTCTTTGGAACTTCGGGTTGCTTACAACTGATGCGTCGGGCTTTGAGATAGTTATTCGATACGGTCTAATCAGTGACCGTCATTATTCATTGGGTGACTGTCATCCGCAGTGCTCGCGGTCGAGCCTTGAATCTTCCCACAATTGCCGCACGCATTGTCTAAACCTGCCACGCTTCCAACTAAAATCTATGAGACTAGCCATTAGTGAATACTGGATTTTCTTCGTCATTTCATCGGAAAAAGAGGCCGTAACGGTACCCTCAAGCGTGCCAATGCCGTTACCCTGTTTGCGCCTGAGAACGAGGCGTTCGCCAAGCTCCCAGGAGGCACGATATTAAGCGCGCTTGAAGACGTTGACAGGGTGATGACTATCTTGATCTATACGTCGTGCCGCAGAAGCTCATAGCCTCAGATCTCCGCAAGCAAAAAAAAGTAACGACGCTCCAGGGCGGAACGCTCAAGATTGAGGACCACCGCTGGCTGCGCCACTGGATAAAAGTCAACGGAGCCGTTGTAAAAGAGGCCGATATTGAAGGCACCAACGGCGTAATCCACATTATTGATACCGTTTTGATGCCGCAGCTCGCGTAACAACTCACTGCTTCGCGGTACTATCCCACCTCCCCGACGTAGGCCGCGTGAACGTCGTCGGCCCTCATATGTGATTCCTTTGACCAGCTTAGTCGCGCGCGGTCAATTACAACGATTAAATGCCCAGTGCCGGCCTTCTCCAGTTTTATGCTAGCTGCCTAATAGCCTAGATATTCTTTCAGATGTTAAGCTTCCAAACCCTAAATTATGGGAAGGGATGTTCATCATACGCGAGATTGCCAACCACGACAAGCCCGTGTTTCTATAAGGCCTAATCATCTTAGTGCAAGTTTATACTTCATTGGGCACGACGTCGACCCGGTAGATGCTTTCGTCCTGCTTCATACCCGACTCGATGCCGCCTACTAATGACTTGACCTGGGCACCGCTGAGCCCATCATCGATGTCAACTCGGGCGACGATCCATACCTGGCCCGGACCGACGAAGGTGAAGAGGAGCTCGCGAATTGCGGTCACACCTGGGTAACCAAGGAGAAAAGCGCGCACTCTCTCCTCATCAGCTGGTCGGAATGGTTGGGTGAGGCCTGCAACATCGCGACCCTGCTCCCCCCCTGCGCCGCCAACCCAGGCCCCGACCAGGAAGTCATGGCTGCGTTGGAGGAGCCGAAGACTGACACGGATAAGAATCAGTCCGATGATCACCGCGGCCACTCCTTGGAATATGGATGATCCCGTGATCTGATTAAGGGCCAAGGCGGCAAACGCAATCACGTCTCCGGAGATCGACGCTACATCCTGGACGAACACAGCCCGCAGCGTGGGCTCAGATGTGACCCTGGACTCTTCCAGGAAGTCTCGATCGAAGTGGCGTGCCCTGTGAGCCATCTCGCCCGCCGAGTGGCGAAGTGCCACCAGATCAAAGACGGCGGATATCGCAAGCACGACATAGGCTACGGCAAAAAATGACGTGACGCTTGGGTGGATCAGCTCATCGATGCCCTCATACAAGGAGAACGCCGCACCGGTGACGAACACGCTGAGAGCCGCGATCAGTGCCCAGAAATAGGCTTCGCGCCCGTACCCTAGGGGATGCTGTTCGTCGGGATGACGACTGCTGTGATGCGCAGCAAAGAAGAGAAATAGGTCGTTCGCGGTCTCGACGAGTGAGTGCGAAGCCTCGGCAGCTAAAGCGGCCGAACCAGTGAAGATCGCTGCGCCGACCTTGGCGAGCGCGATCGCAAGATCCGTCCCGAGGGCCACCAATACGGTCCGCGTGCTTTCGTTTGGCATTGCCTAATCTCTACTCTTCATAGTGACCGTCTACGGTATGGTCGATTGGGGATACTACCTCTCCCAGCAAAAGGACGGGCCGCCGAATTCAGTTCTTGACGATCGCTGAGCTACTTTCTTGTTGTATTTGTACGGCGCGCTTCCTACAAGAACTTTGAGAAAGCTTTTTAAATGCGCAAGCCTTAAAAGCAAATCCAGCACTGCTAGCAGGTGATTGAGTTGAAATTCAACTTTGATGTAGTTACGACCGTGTCGCACATCGATGAACTATCTAGAGTTTATAGCACGATTGTCGCGGCTGGATTGGCTGACACTCTTAAAGATGCCCAAGCGATTACGCTTCTTGCTCCTGAGAACGAAGCATTTGACAAGCTTAAGGGAAGCACGATAATGAGTGCTCTTGAAGACGCTGACAAAGCGAAGAACATTTTGACCTATCACGTCGTTCCACAGAAGCTCATGGCCTCGAACTTGCGCAAAGAAAAAAGTGTGACCTCGATGCAAGGTGGGACGCTCAAAATTCAGGAGCACCGCTGGTTGCGCCATGGGATAAAAGTCAATGACGCCGTGGTTACAGAAGCAGATATTGAAGCCACTAACGGTGTTATCCACATTATTGATACTGTCCTAATACCCTAGACTTTCAAAGGTTTAGTTTTACAAAGTCGTTTGAAAAAAAAGCGTCTGAAGAGTTACAAATTAAGGCTGCAACCGCCCCGAATATAAGCCTTGATAAGCTGATACCACCAGAATGCGTCATTAGTGCCGCTCACAAACACGTAGAGTATATTACTACCCCATTGCGGCGCTATTGCAGCAGGTGACGATGCGAGTTTTCCACCTAATTACTGCCACCATGACCACCGCTATTGGCATACCATTGTGGTGGTACAGCACGCCATCAGTGCCCGTCACGAAGATGTTGAGGCGATTTAGCGCCAGATTTCAGACGTTTTTTGACACGTCTCTCGGTACGTGTCTGCGAGGGTCAAGCCCCTACGGTTAAAAGGAAATCGTCTAAGGCGCTTTCCAAGTCCTTCTTTCTTGATTTGTTTCCTGAGCTGAACACCAACTTGAAGGGCAGGACGTAACAATCGAGGCCCTAGCCGCTGCTGGATTGCTCTTTGCCCAAAATCGCCTTAACTCCTCTTTAAGGCCTCCGTTGCGAGCTTGTGCCCTAAAAATCAAAGGAAACTACGTTTAAGATGTTCTTGTGACGATTACCCCACAGCCTTAACGATTCGATCTCACAGAACGCCCTTCATGCATTCGAAAGTCATTAAGCAGCGGCACTACGCCACGTCGGGGTACTTGCTCCCATTGGAACGAGGATCGGATCGTTCCACAAGGCAGGCGTAGCCGAGTACGTTACCGCTGGGGCGAGGCGACGGACTTGTCCTAATGGTGTATCACGGGTGATTAGATCCGGCTCGAGAAGGCGTTGTTTGAGGGCCGCTTGAAGGGCAAGGAGTTCTTTCGGTGTCGGCGGCTTTAGACTTCCTGGATCGGTCGCGAGATAACGAAACGGATTCTCGGCAAACGAGCGTTCCTCGGGGGGGATCAGCCCGAGCGACTGATACCACATGGCGTTGCGCGCGAGACTCACGGTGACATGGTAACTACCGCCTTCTTTCGCCCGGCGAATCAACGCAGCCGTGGCTCCGGCGGCTCCCATATAGCCAGTCACATAGTCGTTGATTAACGCCGTCGGAGGCATGGAGGGCTTTCCGTCCACTCCTTCGAGCATTGCGAGTCCTGAGGCAGCCGTTCCCAGCATATCAAAGCCTCCCCGTTCTGCCCAGGGACCTCCCCACCCATAACACGAAATACTGACGACGATGATTCCGGGGTGCAGCTCCGCCAGTTGCTCGGGCGAGAAGCCGAAACCTGCGAGCTTTCGTCCCCGGTAGTTATCGACAAAGACATCGGCCTGTTTTGCCAAAGCATGCCCCCTGTCATTGCTCTCGGGGTACCGGAGATCCAGAAATGCGGAGCGAAAGCCGACGTTCGCATCGTCATACACCCAGGGATGTTCAAACTCATCGGGACGGTTAATCTGCAATACCTGCGCCCCCTGCTCTGCCAAGGTGCGGCCGACAACTGGTCCCGCAATTGCGTGAGTGAACGAGAGGACACGGATATCACTGAGTGGTCGGGCGGCAGGGCCAAATGGCTGAGGTTCACTCTCGGCAATTTTCCGCACCGCGATCACCGGCTCCTTTGCGAGATATTGTCCTTGCGGATGGTGTGCCCACTCCTCGGCGGTTCGTGCAATACACAGGGTATGTCCCGCTACATTAGCGGCGTCCTCCAATTCAACAGCGTTCCACTTGGCGATTGCAGCGCCGATGCTGCGATGGTCTGCCCCACAGTTGAAGAAATGAGTCCACGCGAACTGCTGGGCAGGATACACCCCTGAGGGGTAGACCCAGCGTCCATCCTTAGTTTCAAAGGGAAAAACGCCGAACGGATGCATGTTGCCAATTGGATTAGGATACGGCCAGCCATTGATGGTCGGGCCGAACGTCAACTCCGGATCGATGCCGTGAGCCGCCTTGCGCAGGTCAATGAATAGATTCTGGCCCAGCCCGGTACGCATCCGCCAGATAGCAGCGGCCCCTACAGCCGCGGCCATCGCCGAGAGGCAAAAGACCGAAGCCAGACGCACGGCGCTAGGAAAGATTGGATCGCTCCCTTCAAAGGTAATTGTTCCACCGGTGTCGGCAGGGCTCACACCGGTCCCCGCGAGCAAACGCTCAAGGTGTGGGGGAAGATCGTCGCCGACAGGGGCTTGCCTCGGGTTATGAACGGATGGTTTCATAGTTCTTTGAATTAGTGCAGCTTCAATAAAAATCCTGCCCGCCCCACCCGTGCTGTAATCCACGTTTGTCTGCTATATCCTGATGCCTCGATGGTGCCGTTTCGTTTTCTCCCTCAAGAGTCAGCGGACGCATTTTTCAGCTTACGAGAGCCGCGTTGACGGACTCCAGTGTCGGATATCGTTTCTACCCAGGATTAGAAATGAGAATCTGAATGGTCGAGTTGGATAATAGTGGCGTTCGATAGCATATGCTCCCAATCTGTCTGGCACTACTTTTTATCCGCTTGCGGAAGAACAATTGTCGGCTTGTCCAACGATTTGGTCCCAGCACGACCTTAAGCAAACGCCGCCCAAAATCGCAACCGTTATATCACGATTTCTGTATTCCCTAGGATGTCAAATCGCCTTCACACGACAATCACAAATTAGAGTTACATAGGAAACGATTTACGTCTCTCGCGGGTAAATCCAATACTCCCCTAATATCAGGCGACAGCAAACGATAAGCCACACCAACGGAGACACATTCGAATTTGCGGAAGTTATTTTCTCTAGAGGACAACTTCTAGCCATCCTAAAAAGAGCGACGTTTCCGACACCTAGGGGCGGCGCAGAAACGCCTCGCATCAATCTCTGCCTGCGTGCGCAGGACGCGGTTGTTTTCATTACAAGGCCGGATCGGCGACAGTCCTTAGTGCGTCCGTCGCTCGCCCGCTAGCGCACCAGCTGACGTTGCGGAGAATTCTCGGATATGGCGCAAGCTGCGTATATGAATGAGCACTACACAAACGCCTAGGTGCGATCATCAACGCCTGCCCATCGACTCGTGTGTAGTTTAATATTGAAAAAGAGAGAATGAACATTCAGCTCGACACGGATGATTTGAAGAGGGACACAAATGAGAGACTACGATAATTTCTTCTTGCCGGCAACTGACTTAAAAGCGGCCAAAGAATTTTACAACCGCGTGCTAAGACTTCCTGTGAAATTTGATCTCTCGAATGAAGGTATGATAGCATTTGCCGTCGGAACTCAAGAACCTGCACTTATTTTGAAGGACGTACACCAGTTCCCTGACGCCCGACCAACGATCTGGTTTGTAGTTGACGACGTTGAAGAAGAGTACGAGCGCCTCAAGCAACGTGGTCTTAAGTTTTTCTCAGAGCCGTTTTTAATAGCGACCGGACTGGCAGCTGAGTTTGAAGATCCATTTGGCAACAAATTGGGCATAACAGACTACTCAGCTAACTTGTGAATGTGATACACTGTCCGCGAAGCTGAGAGGATCTTTTTTTCGGCGAGAACTGAGTTCTGTACATTTGAAGCAGTAGCTGCAGACTTCCCACTCTGGATCTCGAGATCGACACAGAGCCTCGAAGATGGTTGAAGACTGATCTTTGGGCGCACATTCATTATTTAGTTTTAGTCAGGCTCTCTTAAAACATACTTGGCGATCCCTGCTTGCACCGCGGACGGAAGCCTGCCGCGGCTTTTGTGTCCTCCTGGCACCAGGCGTGTGCCGGACAGCTTGAGCATGGGGCTTATGGCGTTGGTCTGCTCGTCGAGTGCTCCTGAGTGCCACAAGTCGCTATAAAAGCACCACCAAAGAAGCGCTTCGTCTCGCTCGCGGGGAAGCGCATTGGGGGGATTCGTGCCTCGCTCCATCCACCACGATACCGCATTCTGAAAACGATCTTTCCAACCATCGATGAGGAGCCCAAGGTCTTCTGCAGACATCTCCGCTTGCGCGGCTATGCTTTCCCACCAGAATGCGGCAATCACCCACTGAGGTAGGATCTTGCCGCGCCGCACGACGCACGACGCAAAGGTCTTACACCCGCGCACGATGCTGTCTTTCACCATATCAGGATGGAGGCACGCAACGGCCCATTCCTCGGGGCGCAGTGCGTTGAGCAATATAGAAGCCCACACGGCGCTGTCGCAGGCTGGCGGATAGTTCCACTTCCATAGCGAAAGATCCCGCAACAGGTCCGGGCCAAAAACACCCTTGAGCCTTGCGACCTGCCTTAAGTGCGATTCAGAGAGTGCATTTATCCGCACGTAAAAGGTCAACGGTGCGGGCAACTTGTCTAAACTCAGTTTAGGGGCCATGCCGCTCTCTTAACGTGTGCGCAGCACACATTCGGACGGATGTTTGTCAGTGCTAGACGTCCCGATGCGGTACGAGATCGCAGCCCGTGCACGGAGCGCACATCGTTTGCGCTACGTCAGCCCGCAGCTCGTGTTTGTCTAGCAGTTCGCGCTCCTTTCGCGCTAATCGCAAGAGCCTATCGGCATCGGGCCGTCGTATCCCCGCTTGTGAACGTAACGGATGCTCAACTGCAGCCCTCAACATGGGGATCACGCCCATGTTGGTCAGTTCTTCCATGCCGTTGATAATCGAGTCATCATCCTCGCCCAAGCCGACGAGGATGTTCGAAAAGACTTTGTTTCTGCCGAAGACCTCTACGGCGTCTTTGAGGGCGTGCAGAATTGATTCGAGCGAAAGCCCCGGGCACATGGTCTTAAAGAGCTGAGGATCCATCGTTTCGACGTTGTACTTTATCTCATCAGCTCCAGCGTCCTTCAAAAGTCTCGTAGAACTCGGTGTCGGATAAACAGATACTCCGATGGGCAGATCATATTTCTCTTTCAGGGCGCGAACTAAGGCTGCGATCCTCTCAACTTCGTTTTGTGCTGACTCTTCTACTCCAGACGTGAGTGCAATAGCTTTCAGTTTGCTGGCGAGCTTCGGATCAGCGAGAATTCGCTCAATCGCCGCTTCAACATCGTCACGATCTTTTACAGAGCCCCCCAGGAGGGGCACGGGGCAGTACTGGCAATCGAAGATGCATACTTCGCTTACCGTGATATACGCTTGTTCGGGGCAGTGCGCAATCGCATCCTCAAGATATCCACGAACGATCTCCTTTTCGTGGTCTCGGATGACCACCTCATCGCCTTCAAGAGACGCCTTGAGCCGGGAACTATGTTTTATTCCTAGGCGCACGCGGTGACCGTCAAATCGTAGAAAGAACGAGGTTAGCCCTGCGCCCGGGCCCGAAGCGGGGGTCGTAATGCGTCCAAGTACGCGCTCATCAATGTCCACGCCTCCTTGCGCAATAAGAAAGGCTTTGATTTCTGCGCTTTTTTTGTCTATTGCTTGTGCTTTCATTAATGCCCACGAACTTCAATACGATCGCACGATCATGTGGTTTGCGCACGCTGCAATTAAGGTTTCTATTGAGCGTCCACTTAGCCTAGTTCGCCACGTCAGTCGCGTCTTCCGGCGCCCCCCGACAGGCCGCCTTGCTATCACCAGAACGAAGATCTTGAACTGCTTTACTGGCGGTTCCCTTCGTTGGAACCATGAAGATCCTCGTCTATTGCGCTACATATATAATGAATTGCACTAGATATATGCTGAGTTCGTAACAAGAATTGTTATGATCTGTAACGTTATATCGAAATCAGGTCGACGTGCAAGCAGAAGTGAGAATGTCGACCTGACTGCTGCAGACACGGCCCGCAGGCCACTATTCGCAAGAAACTATGCGCAAAAAACCATGAATTTAAAAGAGCTGTGTGCTAACGTATGCTCGCACGAAAGCGCACTAATAGCCTTTTCTGGCGGCATTGATAGCTCGGTCGTGGCTGCGCTTGCCAAACGGGCTTTTGGAGATGCTGCAGTGGCCGTAACGGTAGATAACGGTGCGCTTCATTACGGCGAGGTCGAGCATGCGGCTGCGATCGCCAACGAGATCGGCATTCGCCACATAGTGATTACCCTCAATCCGTTGAATGCATTCGAAGTGAAGCAGAACGCTCCTGAACGGTGTTACTACTGCAAGAAGTTGGTTTTTCGGACGTTACGCGACTTGGCCGATGAACTACAACTCAATGCGGTAATGGATGGTACCAACGCTTCTGATCTTACGGGGTACAGGCCCGGCCTGAAGGCGTTACGAGAACTCGGCGTTGTGTCTCCTTTGATCGAGATCACCAAAGATGAGGTAAGAAACTTCGCACGCAAACTCGGCTTGCCGAATGCGGATGCACCATCAGTCGCGTGCCTTCTCACTTCATTTCCGTACGGCACTACGATAACGCCAGACAGGATCGAGAGAGTGAGAGAAGCTGAACGTGCGTTAAAGGCCGTAGGAATCACGAAAGCTAAAGTTAGAGATCACAATGGCCTCGCTCGCATTGAAGTAGACATTGAAGAGGCCGAAAAAGTCATAACACACTCCTCCACACTAGCCGAGACGTTCGTACAACTTGGATTTACCTATTTGACGTTAGATCTCGAGTGGTTCCGATCGGGCAGCCTGGATGTTGCCATAAGTTCGGTAAAACGGAAGTCTGTAGAGGTGCATTAGGGCGTCGACGACGATGATTGTACTCCCCACTTGGGCAACTTGGTAGCGAGCACACGGCAAAAACCCCCTTGGAAGTTTCTTCAAAATTCCGAGTACGTCTTGCTTGTGATTTCAGTTTAGCACTAGCCAAAAAGAGCCCAGCTGCGATAATCTACAAAAAAAGCCGCGAGCGGCTCCGCGAACCACGTACGACAGCGAAAAACTCAGCCTAGTAGCTTGTCGAATTCGCAATCACAAAATCCGTATGTCCTCAAGCCGCACGTGAATTCCCGTACGCTTGTTGAGGACCATGTTAACGACTGCGGTATGCGAGAGATTGATCATGCAGTA
>DASPOC010000125.1:0-10836 GCA_035626195.1 Bathyarchaeia archaeon
CGCCAATCAAGAAGTTACTTCCTTATGTTTTAAAAGATCTGCACAAAGGCGGGATTTCTGCGGACTCGGTGACGATTTTGTTTGCCCTCGGAATTCACAGGACGTTGACGGAACGAGAGATGAGAACGCTCGTAGGCGATGACGTCTTTGAAGATTGCCACTGTATTAACCACGATGTGAATGAATGCGCTTTTGTGGGAACAACGTCGCACGGCACGCGTGTCAGTGCGAACACCGTGGCGCTGCACGCCGATGTGAGAATTTGTTTGGGGGCGATTGAGCTCCATTACTTTGCAGGATACAGCGGCGGTTACAAGTCACTGCTCCCTGGCATCTGCGCGCGCGAAACTATTGAAGCAAATCACAAGCTCATGCTACAGCCAAACGCTGCCGCCGGAAGATTAGATAGTCCTGTAAGAAAAGATCTAGAGGAGGCGGGCGAGTTGATCCGCTGCGATTTCCTCGTAAATGTAGTGCTTAACTCAAAAAAGCAAATCGTAAAAGCTGTCGCAGGTGACCCTATTGCAGCGCACCGCGAAGGAGTCAAAGTCGTTGATTCGATGTACATAATTCCGATTACCGAACTTGCTGATGTCGTGCTCGTTTCAGCTGGAGGCACGCCCAAGGATATAAACCTCTTTCAAGCACAGAAAGCGCTTGACAATGCGAAATACGCGATCAAAGAGGACGGTGCTATCGTGCTGGCGGCCGAGTGTCCAGAAGGATTGGGTGAAAAAGTATTTGAACGGTGGATCAACGAAGCCCACAACAAACAGGAGCTTATTGACAGGCTCGATTACGCATTCGAAATCGGCGGACATAAGGCCGGAATTCTGGCTAAGCTCACTCAAAAAGCCGATGTTTATCTCGTGTCTGAGCTTCAAGAAGAAATTGTGGAGCGCGCATTTTTGCTCTGCGCTCGAGATTTAGATGATGCTCTGCGCGCAACTGCGCAGAAGTACGGGCCAGACGCCAGGATAACCATCATGCCTTTTGGAGCGTTAACTCTCCCGCGATTTCAATAAACAAACGGCCGCACGGGTGTAACCGAAAAAAAGGGCACACAGGATTCGCTGTCATGTGGGTGACGAACTGCTACAACGGTTCAGGGCGACCTGTAGACGTTAGGAAAAGGTACAGCGGCGTTGAGCGCCCGCTTTTCCTTTTGATCCTCTCCAATACGGATACCGCGACTATTCCCGGCATATCAGGTGCTGGAAGCACTGCAGATTACATTCAACACACGCCAGCTGCTGACGCCGAAATTGTCTCCAACGGAAAACTGAAAACGATTGGAGTAATGCCTGATGCGCCGTCTGGAGCCGTCACTCCTGCCGTTCTCACACGTGCCGCACTTAATCTGTCACAAAGCGCACACTTGCTGATAAACTCAGGCTTGAAGATTGTCCCAGGAGTCCCATATTACGACTTACGAACGAAACACGGCAGCGACATCCGATTTGCGCCGGCAGTGCCCGACGCTAACACAATCGAAGGGGCTGCCAAAAAGCTCGCCGCGTGCTGTGACTGCGACTTAGCAATAATAGGGGAGACTATTCCCGGAGGCACAACCACCGCGCTGTGCGTGCTGCGAGCGCTCGGCATAACCGCTAACGTGAGCAGCAGCCTCGCCGCAAATCCGATGGCTTTGAAAGAAAAAGTCGCAAGAGAGGCGATGCGCAGGGCTTCTATTAGTCCGGGAAACTTGCGAGACGATCCCATGCAAGCTATTGAACTACTCGGTGATCCAATGATGCCCTGTGCGGTCGGACTCACCGAAGGATTCCTCCTCTCCGGAAGAGAAGTTATTTTAGCAGGAGGAACGCAAATGGGTGCAGTTGCCGCCGCATTGCGCGCACTCAACGTTTCCACCAACCTTGTACTAGCTACGACAAAGTACGTCTTTGACGATCGTTCAGCGCGGTTTATGAACCTAGTTAAGGCGTTGGACATTGATGCGTTTAGCGCCGATCCAGGCTTCTCAAAAAGCTCAGTTGATGCGCTTCAGAAATATGAGCGGGGAGAGGTGAAAGAAGGTGTGGGGGCAGGGGGGGCCATGACCCTCGCTTGTATATGTGGCTACGATCAAGACGCCTACAGACGGGAGGTAGAGGCTGTCATCAAGCGCCTGTGACGCATATGTGCCAACCGCAACACCTACGTGGGTACTTGCGGCCAGAAAAGACGACACTCAACAAACTATAAAAGCCTCAGTTAACAATACTCACAGGATGTTCAAGCAAAAACACATCGTTTCAATGCGAGATTTAACGCGCGATGATGTGGACTTTATGCTGGACTATGCTGAAAAAATGATGCCGTGCGCAAAAGCCGGCGTGCGGCTGCTCCAAAACCGGATATTGGCGCTGCTGTTTTTCGAACCTAGTACGAGAACGCAGCTTTCGTTTGACTCAGCGATGAAGCGGCTGGGCGGCTCCACTTTAAGCTTAACCTCGCAAGAGAGCTCTGTGCTAAAAGGTGAAACCCTTGCTGACACGATAAAAGTCGCGGGTGGATACGCGGATGCGATCGTTCTGCGACATCCGAGAGAGGGAGCAGCGCGCATGGCTAGCGAAATATCAAGCGTCCCCATCATTAACGGAGGCGATGGAGCAGGTCATCACCCCACTCAAACTCTTCTAGATCTCTATACAATAAAAAAGGAGAGTCATTTACACGACCTCGATATCGCTTTGCTAGGAGATCTCAAATACGGACGGACTGCCCATTCCTTGGTCTATGCCTTGAATATGTACCGTGCGAATATCACACTTGTAGCCCCAGAGGGGCTCCAAATGCCCAAGCACATCGTTAGTACGCTAGATTCCGTCAGATTAACTGAAGACATCGACGAGGTCATTCGCGATGTAGACGTGCTCTATGTTACGCGAATACAAAAAGAACGATTTCCTGATCCGAACGAATATTTGCGCGTCGCCAAAAGTTACCGGATAACACTGCCAGTTTTGGAGGGAGTGCGCGATAATCTAATTATCATGCATCCGCTGCCGCGCGTAGACGAAATAGCTCAAGAAGTTGATCAAACGAAATACGCGAAGTACTTCCAACAAGCGTTCTATGGGATACCTGTGAGAATGGCGTTGCTTGCGATTCTCTTGGATGGTGCGACATGATTCCAAACAAAGACAAGGAGGAACTGAGGGTCCGTTCGATTCGAAACGGTTCTGTCATAGACCATATCACCGCCGGAAACGCCCTTAATGTGCTAAGAATACTCAGCATAACTGGGACCACGACCGCCATCGTTAGTGTGGTGATGAATGTGCCAAGCAAGAGGCTGGCATTCGGACAAAAAGATATCGTCAAGATCGAAGACCGCGAGCTAGTCCCGGCAGAAGTGGACAAAATTGCACTGATAGCCCCGCAGGCGACGATCAATATCATAAGAGACTACGAAGTGGTACAAAAGAAGTCAGTCGTCTTGCCGGATTTGATAACCCGCGTCGTTCGATGCCCGAATCTAAATTGCATTTCAAATAGCGCAGAGCCGATCTATTCTAAGTTTAGAGTTCTTGATTCGTTTATCTTGCGCTGTGGCTATTGCGAAAGCATCATCGATAGCGAGATCGCGACATACTTGATTTGAAACTCTTCCCGCAAATCGCAAGCGCATTCAGTTTGATCGCGCGCAGATTGTATACAACATTACGCAAACTTACGCGCGATCAAACCGGATACTCCGCGATCAAGAGCGCAGGGCTATGAACAGTTTAAGCCTCTTAGACGTCCTCATTGGGTTTTTAGGCCTAAGAAAACGCTGCTTGCCGATTGAACAGAGTTACTGCGTTACATCGGTCAACCGATTTTCCGTGCTGCGAGTCTGATCGCTTCGACAAGGCTATTCTGCGGCATAATGGATGCGACGGGGATCCGCAGGATCTTTTCAACTGTAGGACTGACAATGGGGGCACAAACCAATGCGAGCGCTCCGTCGCGCTCAGCGTGGATGGCTGCTATCAAAGCTTCCTCAATTGACGTTGCTGGATACTCTCTGATTACAATTTCTTTTCCTTCTATCATCATGGTCCTTTCCGTTATCTTGTCAAGCACAGGCCTTGCAGCGACGACGGCAATAAGGTCGCCCTTCTTTGAGGCTCCTTCGAGTCGTCTGATCGCTCGGACGATCTCTCTGAGTGTTTTGAGATTTGGTTCGCGTTCTCCTGAAATAATTTTATAAAGCGTGCTAGATGACACGCCTGATGTGTCAGCAAACTTCGTAACTGTATATCCAAGTTCTTTTATCGCTTGCAAAAGAGTACTTTTGAGTTCCTCGTCGGATGAAAACGTTGCCCGAATAAGATCATCTGCAAGCATGGCGATTACTGCAGACAGTTAACTAAACCTATTATTTAATGGTTGTTATAGGATAATGAATTGTACAAAACTAGAAAAATGGCTTCTTTTTTTGCACCAGATTCCGGCACTTGGCTTGGATTAGAGGTTTCATTCTGTTTCAGAGAGGTAAATAAACGTTCGTTCGAATGGTGAGGCGTTGGCACGAGCTCCGGAGTAGTAGCCACCGTTAAGCTTGTAAACTTGAATTCCTAGTAAAGAATATGAACCGGCAGTTTACCGAGAAACTAACGATTTTCTGGCACGGCGGCGCCATCATGTTAGTCGACCAAACAAAGCTTCCAATCGCCTATAAGCTCATCAAAATTACAACGATCAACCAGCTTATTATCGCAATAAATAAACTAAAAATACGCGGAGCCCCGGCTCTCGGAGCAGCCGGCGCCTACGGCATTGCTCTTGCGGCGCACAACTCGACGGCCCGCACTGTATCGAAGTTAAAGATCCACGTGCATGCGGCAGCTAGGTCAATTCTAGAAACACGACCAACTGCCGCCAATCTGTTTTATGGAGTTGATCGCGTTCTGAAAGCGATAGATCCGTGCATCACGTCAGACGAAGTCCGAGAAACGGCGCTCAACGAGGCGACACGCCTTGCAGAAGAAGATGTGATCACCAACAAAGCTTTAAGCGTCGTGGGCGCGTCTTTGCTTAAAGATGGTGACGTCGTAATGACCTACTGTAATGCAGGAAGACTCGCCACGGTAGGCTGGGGGACTGCCTTGGGAATCGTCCGCTCGGCAATGCAGGAAGGAAAGCGGATCGCTGTATATGCGTGTGAGACAAGACCACTCAACCAGGGCAGCCGCATCACAGCGTATGAGTTGCTCGAAGACAACATTCCAACCACCTTGGTCGCCGATAACATGGCGGCTTGGATAATGAGGCAAGGAAAAATCGACCACATAATAGTCGGGGCAGACAGGATTACCCGATCGGAAGTTTACAACAAGGTCGGAACGTATATGCTTGCTATCTGCGCCAAGAATCACGGCATACCGTTTTACGTTGCCGCGCCGTTGTCAACCTTCGATTATGAAAGCTCCGTTGTCAAGATTGAGGAGCGCGATGCCAATGAACTCAGATTCTGGGGTGGGCAACAAATTGCCCCGAGCGCTGTGCAAGTTGAAAACCCCGCGTTCGATGCGACGCCCGTCGAATTCATCACTGGAATAATAACCGAAGAAGGCATCATAGACCCCCAACACATCTTTCGCAGATTTGATACCCCGAGCTGACCGCGATGGAGAACTCAACAGCGATAAACGTGATATGCCAAGACAGGCCGGGCGTTTTGAGAGATGTTGCCGCGGCAGTTGCCCGTTTTGAAGGTAATATACGATATACTCAGCAGTTTATTCTCACGAAGGGGAAGCACATGGGCTTGGCTGAAATCTATATGGAGATAGCGAACGTCTCAAGCGTGCCAGACTTGGCTAAAAAGCTTGAGGCCATCTCTGATGTCGACAGCATTTCTTTTCACGAGCCTTTCGAGAAGATTTGGGGCTCCAGAATCATTATAATCGGCGGTGGCGCTCAGGTCGCGCAAGTAGCCCTCGGAGCCATTACGGAAGCTGATAGACATAACATACGCGGAGAGCGAATTAGCATAGATACATTGCCGATAGTAGATGAAGACAATATAGCGAAAGCAGTAAATGCAGTATCTAGGACGCATCGCGCAAGCATATTAGTGCTCGCAGGCTCGCTCATGGGTGGAAAAATCGCTGTGGAGGTCAAGAAGCTACAAAAAGAGGGTTTTAAGGTAATTGCTCTGAACATGGCGGGGTCTGTGCCGGAAATAGCGGACTTGGTAGTCACTGATCCTGTACAGGCGGGAACATTTGCCGTGATGGCAATCGCGAAAACTGCGAGCTTTGACTTAGATCGAGTTTCAGGCAGACGTTTCTAGCCTTTCAAAATAGAAACGTAGGTTTTCACAATGTGGCGGCTACCAAGATCGGCAGCGTGATAGTGGCGTCTGAATACACTGTTACTGTATCAGCATGCTCACCTATCTTCCCCCATGATTTCGCCTCATCCAAAGTGGCACCGGAGAGCCCCCCAGTCTCAGGGGTATCCATTGTGAGTTGGATGGCGAAATCAAACCCTTTAGGAATAAGAAGCATGGACTGCATAATGAAGTTCTTAGGAACGCCTCCGCCAACAAAAAGCGCTCCAGCTCGTCGTGCTTTGTAGCAGATGTCCATTATTTGCCGAATATCCTTGAACGTGTCGACTTGAAGATCTCGTTTATACCCAAAAACCCAACTCTGAAGCCCGATCGATGAGTCAGCGATGGCCGGACAAAACACAGGCACTTCGCTATCTACAGCGGCCCGTAGAATAGAATTTTTGTCTTCTATACGTGATCCTATCTCCTGCAAAAAATCGCAAATCGTAAACAGCTTTTGTGGGTGAGAATTGAGAATATCAGCAACTATCGCGTCAAACCTGTCTTCAAACGTTGTGAAATGTTGGTCAGCCAAATAAACGTCATATATCCTATCAATCTTGCAGTTTTTCAGTTCGATATCGTTCGCAGTGCATTGTCCTTGACAATGCTCGCCTCCGAAAGCTTCAATCATGTCGTGCACTAGGTTGGCGCCTGTGGTAACCAGCACATCAATATCGCGGCGCCTAATCATGTCAGCCACAACTTGCCGCATTCCTGCTGGAATCATGGCTCCAGCGAGGCCAAAAAAGCTCGTGACGTCTTCAGCTTGCATTTCTTTGTATATTTTGACAGCCTTAGCTAGGCGACCGGCTCCAAAAGCGCAGGTTTCGTACTGTTTCATTAAGTCCGCTACATTGATGCCTTTTTCGACCTTTGCGTGCTTGACAGGGTTCACCGAACGGTCTCCGCTTCCCGTGGTTTTTCGTAGTCCGTCATTAAGCGGGCAAACAAGAAATCTCGAACAAGTTTCGCGCCGACAAGAGCCGAAATTCCCATATCGTAATCGGGAGTGATTTCAACCATATCGAAACCGACCACGCGAGATGAAATCTCTCTTATCGCCGTCCGCAGTTCCAAAGGTGTTAACCCATAGGGCTCAGGATTTCCGACTCCAGGCGCATATGCTGGGTCTAGGACGTCCATGTCAATGGAAAGATACACTGCCCTGTTTTCGACTGCCGGCGCAATATCATTCAAAATTTTCTTGATCCCCACACGTCTAATCCGGTCCATCGTATAAATAGCGCTGGTGTCTAGCGCCTTCTTATACTCATCGCGCGCCCCACTGCGAATTCCGATTTGAATAAGCGGCACTGGAACACCGAATACGTTCCGCGAGACACACGCGTGTCCGCATTCGTTTCCAAGATAATTTTCTTTGAAATCGAGATGCGCATCAAAAATGACCGCAATGAGCTCCATCTTGTTCGCAAGAGCCCTGACGCACGGAAAAGTGAGTGAGTGCTCGCCGCCTAACGCTATCGGGACTTTTCCGTCTTCCACTATGCGAGACGTAGTTGCCTCCAGATCGGCAATCATGTCGTCTAGGTTGCCATACTCCGTATCGCCTATATCACACACCAGCACCTCTGAAAGCTCACAATCACACTCAAAGTCGTAGGGCTCAAAATTGTGAGAAGCTTTGCGTACAGCTTCAGGCGCCCATCGGGAACCCGTTCTAAAAGAGGACGTGCCGTCGAACAAGACGCCGTGAATAACGTATTTGCTGCTTGCGTAATCAGAGCCCGAATCGGCAAATATCATGCGTCAAAAAGTCAGCTGTTTGGTTGAATTTATTATTTGATATCTAATCTGCGCTTTCCCATCGATTCGAGATACTGGACGTCTTTGCCTGCCTCTAGTTTGTCCGTATGTTCTGGCGGAATCTCAATCTCAAAAGTCGAATAGTCGTTGAGATCCATGAGTTGCGCAACATTTGCCATAACAGAAAGAACTTGAGCCCCTTTTCTTTCGACAATGGGCACGTAAATCTTGGCGCTAACGGGCTGCACGATCGATCGCTTTTGGCCATCAAAAACCCCGATCGCGTCTATCCTCGCTTTCGCTGATCCGTGCTTACCAGGCTTTGATGTTGCCAAACTAACTATAGTAGAGGGTTCATCGTCAATTATAATATAGCGGCCGACTTTCAGCGTCCTTATTTCCGTTTGCTCCTTCATACGGGGTAATAGACAAGCATTAAATATAAATGTATACGCATTAACGTAAAAGGCTTAGCGCCCAGCAACGCACGTTATTCAGGAAAACAACGAGATTTGGGTCATTAGAAATGCGCATCGGAATCGTCTCTAGATGTGATACTGAAGAGGCAACAGACTTAGCTACCAAAATCGGCCGCTATGTCAAAGGCCGTGCTGATGCAATCTATGACGATCAAACCGCTCGCGCACTCGGACAAGAAGGGGTCAAACTCGAATGCTTCGACGTCGACGTAATAGTGACCGTAGGCGGCGACGGGACGATCCTGCGAGTTCTCCAAAACATCCCTTACCCGATTCCAGTGGTCGGCATAAACGTCGGAAAAGTCGGCTTCCTAGCGGAAGTCAGCCCGGAACAAGCGCTGAGCGTCGTTGAAAGCCTGCTCAACGGCTTCCGTGTCTCGGCACACTCGAAACTAGCAGTGTCAGTCAATGGCCGACGCCTGCCGTCCGCTACCAACGAGGCGGTAATCGTCACTTCACGACCGGCAAAAATACTTGAGTGCAGTATCAAGGTCGACGATCATGTTCTTGATGTGCTGCGTGCAGATGGCGTTATCGTCGCTACGCCTACTGGGTCAACCGCGTATGCAATGAGCGCTGGTGGTCCGATCGTGGATCCACGAGTAGATGCATTCCTTATTGTCCCTCTTGCGCCCTATAGGCTTTCTGCCCGCCCCTGGGTCGTGTACGGTGAGAGTACCGTAATCATCAAAATACAGGAAAAGGACGCTGCTATCGTCATTGACGGGCAATATAATGAAACAGTTCACAAAGACGATGAGATCCGCTTTGACAAAGATGTTGAGAAATCGCTGTTTGTTCTTGTCGAAAAGAGTTTTTTTGAAAAAGTCTTGACGAAGCTGAGATAAAGCGTCCCGACAACTGCCTTGGTTGTTGACGTTAGGAAGAGCCGCTTTCGTGCTTCTCATGGATAGAACTCAACAAGTTCTGAGCCGTTTTCCACGAACGTCTCGTTCCAGGTGGCAGGTCGCCTCGCGCATCCAACCACTCTTTCAAAAAAGTAATCGTTGTAACGTCTGACGGATAACCACTGCCAATAGTGGCACCGAGAGAGCGCTCGAGGGCTCTTATGCTGCCATCTCTGCTTACTTTGGCGATGATTGACGCAGCCGACACAATAGCGTAATTTGCATCTGCCTTGTGCTCAGCGATTACCTTGTTTATCGCGCTCGCTTTCTGCACACGCTCAGAGAACCGCGATGCGTTTACGTCTGCAGCATCAACAAATGCTACATCGGGCCGTAAATATCGCAAGGCTAGCGCATGGCCTTTCACGATAATTTCGTTGACAGTAAGCACCGTTCTTAGTTCATCTATTTGTTGAGCGGTAATCTCCCGCAGTTGCACGGCGCATACCTTTTCAATCCGTTTCGACAGAAATTCGCGCCGTTTTGCGCTCAGTGCTTTTGAGTCTTTAAGTCCCATCCTCTCCAAGTGCTTTAGTTCTGAAGAGTCAATACAAACTCCTGCAATGAAAAGAGAGCCCAGGACAGCCCCTTTACCTGCTTCATCCACACCAGCAAGCTTCATGTGGCTCAAATTGTCTCAAAACAAATGACGCGCTCCAGCTAGCAGTCGCGGATTGCGGGAGATAATGCGCCTTACTATTCCTGCAACGCTCATCTCCTCAAGCGGCAGCCCTTCCAGTGAGCGGACGAGCTTGTTCAACTCGTCATCGGACAGATCAACAAAGATATCCTTTATTTTGTAATTTCGTTCGAGCTTCTTCCCGAAAGACGCGCGCCAAGCCTCTTCATATCGCTTCAAAACCTTAACAGACGGGTCTTCCGCTCTAATAGCTTCCTTGGCAACCTCGCCGGCTAGTCTGCCCCCCTCTAAAGCGTTAATTATGCCGCCGCCAGTTATAGGATCAGTGTGATGCGCAGCATCACCGACTAGCATAATGCCGTCTCCTGCAGTCTTACTGACGGCGTTGCTGACGGGGACTCCTCCAACGTTCAATTCAACTGGCTGGCCGCTGGGGTAATGCTTGTCCACAAACGCGTCTAGATAGTCGATTGGATGCTTGCCGTCCAGTTTACTCGCTTGGACACCAAGCCCTATATTTGCTGCTTGTGGTCCCTTCGGGAATGCCCAAGCGTAGCCCCCCGGAGCTGCTGAACCGAGATGAAAATCGCAGCAGTCGTCTGGCAAATCAACGTTGGCCATAAAGTACTGGGCGCAACTTTCGAGATCTTTTAGCCGAAGAGTAGTGTTAATGCCGGCCCAGCGGCCGACTTGTGACTCGATGCCGTCGGCCGC
>DASPOC010000126.1:0-15339 GCA_035626195.1 Bathyarchaeia archaeon
GAATGCCTCCTTTTTCCTCAACTCGCTTCTTCAGCTTCGGAATAAGTGTCGTTTCTATGACGCCGGAAATCCTCGCGCCAATTCCTTGAGTGAGAGTAGGATTCGACGTGATAACGGTGCCAACACCTTCACAAACAGACACGCTCGCGTCAATCAAACCGCGCCGGAGTCCGGTCATCATTACTTCAGATGCACCAAAGCCGACGAAGACTTCCATCTCGATAGCCCGCTCGCCTGTGCACATACCAAAATCGCGGATCCGAAATTCGATATTCTGTTTCACTACCTCTTGGTTAATCTCTTCAATGCCGCGCGCCTTTGCGAAAATTGGACAGCGTTTGATTAGCGGTTCTCCGACCTCAACCACGCGTCCGTCTTCAACCACGACGTAAGCTTTTCCCATAGCTTCCAAGACGTGTCTGTCTTTCATCGTCTAACTCTTGTGAACCAGAGATTGATCTAGTTAACTGTGACGTCGCCGGAGGCCAACATGAACCCGTCGGGGACTTTATTCTTCTTCTTTTAGGCCGCTAGCGACGTTCACATAGCCGGCAATAAGTGGAACGTCAGTGTTATTGTCTTCAAGGTGCGCCCATTTTTCGACGTGGATAGGATGGTCGGAGGTGGCTAGAATCAACGTAGGCAGGCACAAGCCGCGACAGATCCGCTCCAAATTCTCATTGATCGTTTGTGCGGAAAAAGCAAGATCCTCCCACGCTTTTGCATAGTGGTGTGCGCAGTTATCGATTGCCCGCAGATGTATGATCAGTAGCCTTATTCCTTCCACACTGAACGCCTTGAGTGCCAGATCGGTTATCCTTCGATCGTAATCAATAATCCCGTGAAGGTTTTCCACCCCAATGGCAAGATCGGCTCGATTTAGCATCGCTTTCGCCCCCAGCAGTTCAATCACTATGCCCGACTTGATTCCGCTATCGCTTGCAATCTCAAGAATCGACCTAACCGGTGTGTAAAAAGTATCGGCTACTTCATACAAAAGGTGGTGCTCCGGACTATAGCCCGTCAAAATAGTGCCGATATTTGGAGTCGTTATCCTAGGAGGCAGCGAATGGATCTCAAAAAAGAGACCGTCGTCCGAGAGAGCCTGCAACTGCGCCAGAACACCGTCCAATTTCTTATACAGCGCGGCCCCGACACCGTCTACGATTATGAGCAGTATTTGATCAATATTCTTGTCCGCGCAGTACGCACTGATCTCTTTTATCTCGCGCCCGTCTTTGTCGGGGATCTCGAATCCTAACAGTGAACTGATGGTGGGGGCGATATCCAACTGCGTATATTTCATTTTTTCACTTCATTCTGTGCCGCTATCTGGGACGATATCAAACTCTCGAACTCGTTACTCGGACACCGTCAAACGGGCTCGGCGCTATCTCAGCGAGTCTCTGGTGAGCGGCTCGCCGAATGGTTCCCGGACACGGACGCGTGCTGATCGAGGGAAGAGAGTCTTTCGAATGGTCGTAGTGCGCGATCATGGCGACTTTTGTTTCCCTACCGACACGTTCCGTGGCGTTATCCCAGATCGCTTCAATGCGCTTCGATTTGGAGATTTTCAAAGTTTTCGATCGCCCAGCTGGTGTCGACTCGAAGGGCGTCTTGCCAGAAGCCCGTCGCGTTGAGCGTTGCAAAACCCACCAAGGCAACGAAGCGTTCGCTTCGACCGCAGCGCAGCGCGCGTTTCGCTCTCTGTGCGCGTTTTTCGCGTATCAAACGGCTTTTTTGCGGGTTATTCGATCCCCCACACCTTGCGGTGAATTTCGCGAAGCTCCTCTGGATTGTCCTCGAGGCACAGCGGCGGCCGAAAAGAGCCCATAACTCCCATTGCTTTGTCAGTTTTTCGAATCGACGCTTGTGGATCTTTTTCAGTCTCCGTGACCGCCCTAATGCAATCGATATTGTCTAAAATTATATCGGCCTCTTGATGAACGGCCTGCATGTAGAATACTTCTTTGCCCACGACGTTAACGCTTTCTTCCCAAATCGGGATCTCCCAGAGGTCATAGCGCGGCCTTCCAAGGTCTCTGCTTAACTCGATAATCTCCGCGGTAGAGCCTAGACCGTCTCCTGCCCGCACCAACATCAGCCTCATACGGCTATAAAACTCCTTAAGCACATCTTCACGAGAGACGCTGTTTTCGACTTCGATCATAAGGTTATGCTGGTGCATAAGCGTTGTAGAGACGAGCACTGCTATCGTCGCGACGTCCCACCCCGGCATCACGGTATTCACGTCTGGGCCGTGGTGCGATGGAACGGTAGGCGGGTTCGGGATAATCGCGTTTATCGGTCCTTTCTTGACTTGTATAGGGTCAGCACCCCTGCGCACTAGGACGACTCGCGCCTTCTTGATACCAGCGACGTTATCTATCGCGGACAGAGAGCGACACAATCCGGTCGTATTGCAGGATACGACCCGAACGTAACTCTTGCCAAGGGCTTCCTGATAGTTGCAGTAGGCGTTAAATGAGGCTCCAATCGCGTTATGTTTCTCCCCGCCTTCAAATATAGCCTTGATGCCTAGCTTCTTATAGATCGCTTCCAGGTTCTGCGCACCCATTCCTTCCGGGGTCGCATCCACCACAACATCAGCTTCGCCGAGCATGTCCATCGTCGTGCCGGCGACCTCTAAGCCTGCGGCATTAAAAGCGGGTATCTTGTCCTCTTCAGATGCGTAGAGGGTGTAGCCTTTCTGAACTGCGACAAAGGCTTCAAAATTTGGCCGCGTTTTTGCCACTCCCACTAGCTTCATGTCATCCTGCTTCGCTACTGCGTCTGCAACCCGCTTACCAATGTTTCCATAACCATTTATTGCAACTTTTACGGCCATGTGCACTCCTCACTCCAGTTTGCTTCGCTCAGACCGGATCAGTGCCGATCTTAACGTGTGGCATTAACTCCAGAAGTAATAAGTTTTGGGATTAATTTTAACGCTGCTGCCGCTATGCGCTAGCATATGCTGTCCACGAACTTTGCATTTAACCAAACTGCGCGAGATTTGTCTGCGACAATTGTTTTTTCAAAAAAAGCGTGTTGGCGGGAACTTTAACACGGGCCCGGACGCTGCGCAGTGCATCGGCGATACTCTCAAATGTTAGAGGCTGTTGGAAGAAAGCCTGCTTCACCAGCTCTCGAATAACCCAGCTTCCGAGAGGAATATCATACGTGGGTTTGACTTCACGCATCACGTATATTGCGGCCTGCCTCCTTCGCTGATCGAGAAACTCGAGCGCAGAGAATCGGGCTGCGTAATAGCCCCCATCCATATATCCGGGCTTGTTTATCGCATCTTCGTACAAGTCGCCAATCTCGACCTTTCCCGCCTCCGAAAGCCACATTTCCGTCCAGCCGAAAGCATACGCGCGAGGGATCAGCAGGATCTCGAAGTGGTTTCCGAAAGCTTCTGAAATAAAGAGTTGAACCTCTGCGTACTCCGGGTAACTGCGCACCCGTTTCAACAGACTGTTGCCCAAAATGGAATCGGTTGCCGTGATAGACCAACGTGTTGGGACGATCAAACGTTTTTTCCCCAACGTGCCAACCGATAATAGCCGACTTATTTGATAGGGGGATATTGAGTCCTCGTACAAAATGGTTGCCGCCTCTGCCGCCTTAATGTCCCGATCATCGGCAAGCATATCCACTTTCCTTGGCACGTGCGGATTCTCAACTATCTCTATGTCGGTCACAGTGCCCGACGGGCCCATAGGCGTGAGTATGCTGTCAAAACGAAGCATGCGCTTCGGCGGCTTCAAGAACTTTACCTCTACGTCGACCGGAAGCGCTGCCATTGCAAGCTCCTGCGTCTCCTTGAGCAGTCGATCAGGATCTTGCGCATCTCGTACGTTCAACTTGAAATTGGATCGGACCAGATTAGACCTCAGCCCGATTATTTGCTCTCTGCTAAAGTGAAGCCACTTGTCCGGCGTATCCGCAAGTGCCGGCTCCCCTACTGTAGGGGAAACCAACGGTCCCGCAAGAACTTCAGGGTAACCGAATCTTCCGACAAACGTGGAGGGCGGCGTGGCACCAAATAGCTCCTTCTCTAATTTACCCAGCTTAAAGGAGTTTAGTAGGAGCTCTTTTCGAGTTAGGTTTCCCGACGCATTCCTCACAGCAGCATGTCTGTCACTGAAGGCTTATATACAAGGGGTTGTGAAGGGCGCTATATCAGACGAAATGACGCCCGCATCAAGCGACTATGGTCTCTGAAGAGCATCCCCGTTACGCATCACTGATGTTACGCAATAAACTAGTGGATGGCTATGAACGAGGCATCGTCAGTGCCCACGGCCTTATTGCACATGGGAGGGGCGAAGCGTTTGATTATCTGCTGGGGGAGCAAACGAGCGAGAGTGCGCGCAACGCCACCAAAGTTGCGTGTGCCCATTTGCTCACCGCAAACTACCCCGTTCTCTCAGTTAATGGGAACACCGCCACACTCGTGCCGGGCGAAATCGCCGAGTTGCACGCACTAACAGGCATCCCGGTAGAGATTAATCTGTTTCATCCATCAGCACAGCGGACAAAAAGAATTGCAGATCACTTGCGCGCGTGCGGCGTAGCAAACGTTTTGACCGGGTTTGATTTCATCAAACTCGCGCACATAGCAAGTGACAGAGCAAACGTCGACAAGAATGGGATATTCCAAGCCGACGTGGTATTCGTTCCGCTAGAAGACGGCGATAGAGCCCAAGCCCTTACTAAACTCGGAAAAACCGTTTTGACTGTCGATCTAAATCCACTTTCTCGAACTGCAATAGCGAGCACCGTCACAATCGTCGACGAAGTGACACGAACGTTCAAGAATCTCGTCAGTTTTGCGAAGCACTTTAAAAATGAAAACCACAAAGATGAGCTGGAATTGCTGAAAGCAACGTTTGATAACATAGGGAACTTGAAGGCGTCGTACGCTCTAATGCAAAAGCGCCTGAGGTCGCTCACGCGATGAGCGTGGCACTCAGTCGCCGTTCACAACATCCACGTCGTACTCAAGATTGCTTGGGACCTTGACGGTGAAAAGGTAGAGTTTGTAATCATGCCTCTTCGCGATCGCCGCGGCCTCTTTTGAGACCTCTGACCGTTGAGTTTCGACTCTGGCCAAAGCGAGCTTGTTGTCCGCGCTGACTACAAAGTTGTAGAGGGTTTTGTCGTTCAAGTCATTCAAAAAGTCTACGAGCTTTTTCAGTTCCTTCCACGTTCTTGCGATGTACGCATCTCTATCGACAGAGTTGGAGACGTACCAGTCGCGACTCATGTGAGGATACGCCTTATACTGCTCGTCAACATCGTTGTACGCCTTAAAAATTCTCCGCGGGTCTCTCAGACTGATATATTTGAGGGCGCCTTTTTTGAAATAGCGACTTACCACTATTTCGCCTATCGCGTTAAGATCGTCTTGTTCAAGTCGCATAACAAAACTCCTTTAAGCCACCGCTCTCTAATAGTATTTGCTGTATGATATTCCTTTTCCATTCTATTACAAACATAAAACAGGCAGAAATAAATATTATGATTTCTCGACGAATGATCCATGGCTCTTCCTGAAAAGATCAAATGTTCAGTGACGAATTGGAACTATATCTATGACTTGTGTCGCGATTTGTCATCGAGTGTCGTGGCGTCAGGATATGAGCCAGATGTTATCGTAGCGCTCGCGCGCGGGGGCTGGTTTGCTGGCCGCATGGTCTGTGATTTTCTCGGCATTTCGGATTTAACCAGCCTGAAGGTTGAACATTATATAGGGACTGCTCGCTTGGCAGACGAGTGTAGAGTTCGATACCCGATCGCAGCAGAGATGGTTAAGGACAAACGGGTGCTTATCGTCGACGACATTGCAGACACGGGAAAAAGCCTTCAACATGCTTCAGACTACGTGAAAGAGTTCAAACCGGCTGACTGCAGGACGGGGGTACTGCAGCTGCTCTTCACTTCAGAAAATACGCCTGACTACTTTGCCGAGTTTCTCGAAGATTGGATGTGGGTGGTGTATCCCTGGAATTTTATCGAAGATATGATTGACTTGATAACGAAGCTTATGACCAAGGAGAGAAAAGAGGTGTGGAACGAAAAGTCAATCAAAGCGGGGCTGAACCATTGGTTCTCTATCGATCCCATCCATTTGGACATAGCTCAGCCCGGACGCCTGCCGGAGATCTTGAGAGAGATGCAGAGGAGAGGGATTCTAGCACTTGGTGAAGGGGGCTGGAAGCTAAAATGAACGCTGAAATTGCTTTTGTAGGCGGTACCGGTTTTTACAACCCTAACCTCCTCGAAGACGCGACGACGCTGGCAATCAGTACCCCATTTGGTCCTCCATCAAGCGACATAACCGTCGGACTAGTGGAAGGAAGAGCTTGCGCTTTTTTGGCCAGACACGGAGCAGGACACTGTTTTTCGCCCAGTCGCATAGATTATCGCGCGAACATCTACGCCCTGAAAAGTTTAGGCATCACAACAGTCATCGCAATCTCCGCGGTAGGCAGTCTCAAAGAGAAGATACGGCCACTTGAGATGGTCATCCCCGACCAACTTTTTGACAGGACCAAGCTGCGCTCAAATACATTTTTTGAGGATATTTGCGTACACATAAGCTTCGCCGACCCATTTTGTCACGACTTGTCACAGGAATTGTATCGCGCGGCGCAACGGGTCGGATCTAGTGTCACGAAAGGCGGTACGTACATCTGCATTGAGGGCCCGCAATTTTCGACACGCGCAGAATCGAACGCATATCGGCATATGGGGTTCGACATCATCGGAATGACGGCACTGCCGGAGGCAAAACTCGCGAGAGAGGCGGAGATGTGCTTCAGCGTGTTGGCCACTGTTACTGATTACGACGTCTGGCGCGAGGAACAGGTGACTATCGAAACGGTCATAAACAACGTCAAGAGAAATGCCGCCAGCACGCAAAGAATTATCCAAGAAGTCGTGCCCCACCTCCCACTAACAAACAGCGCGTGCCAGTGCAGGCACGCTTTGAAGGACGCTATAGTGACGAGGCCGGAGGCCATTTCAGACGAGGTGTTCGAAAAGCTTCGTCCGATTGTAGGAAAGTACCGCAAGTGACCTCACCGTCTGAGACGGAGTTCTATTCTGCTCAGTATGCCTCTAAGCGTTCGCACCTCTGAAGTACTGAGTTCTGATCTGCCCCAGATGCGCTTAAGGTTGAGAAGCACGCGACGTCGTTTGTGGGCCGGAAAATCGATTTCTTCGAGAACCTCGCTTGTATGCTGAAGCAATCGGCCCAGGTCCTCGTGGGTTGCGACTGTTCGTCTTGCAGCAGGAGTCGTAGAGCTAGCTATACTGTACAATATTACTGCAGCAGCGTGCGAAATGTTCATTACTGGATATTGCGTGCTTGTTTCGACGTTGACGACGACGTCGCATTCTTGTAACACGTCATTCGAAAGTCCCTGATCTTCAGGCCCAAACAGTATTGAGGCGATACCGCGCATTTCGGAGAGCTTACCGCCGAGCCTCACAAGCTCGTATGGCGCCCTCAGACTGGCTTTTGACCCAGCAATTCCAGTCGTTCCTATCACCAAATTGGAAGCAACCAGAACATCTTCAAGCGTCTTGCGCCGCGCTCCGTCGAGAACATCCTGTGCATGCGACGCCATCGCTCGCGCGAAAGCCCCCAACTCGCACGGGTTGATCAGCGTCAGCTCCGAATAACCAAAGTTTTTCATAACGCGAGCCACAGCACCCACGTTGCCTTCATAAACAGGATTCACCAGTACGACTTCGATATCCATTTGCAAAATTTAAGTCGACCTTGCATACCGACTGAGGTTTCAGCGTTGCATCCATTGGTTCGCGTGCCGGCGAAGTCCGCTACGTTCTGGCACGTTTTTGCGTAAGCGATCCGTAGGCGTTATCTCTAGCAACTAGTCGTATTCTCGCCACGTCTTGCCGCACTTCGTACATCGAAAGAACCGCACCTCGCTCTCATCGGCGGAACGCAATTGTCTAAGCCACCAATAGGCTTTATCGTTGCCGCATTCAGAGCAATGTGCCTTGATTGTGGGCTTGCCGTTTTCTGACTCGCCTTCGATCACCAACATGGTTCGTGTATTGCGAGAGATCTCGTGAAGGTGCTTCTTCTTATCTAATTGACCTTTTTCTTTGGTGAAACCACACGTCCGGCACTTCACGAAGTCTTCTTCAGGGACCATAATACTCTTGCACTTTGGACAGAATTCCATTTCGATCACAGATACCGATTACGCATCGCTTTTTACGCGTGAATTCTTTTTCTCTTGCACGATAAATATGTAGGTCTTTGCTGCCACGCTAGCGCGGACAAAACGCCGACCGCAGACCAAAAGAACAACGCCAAAAAGCGGAGTCAAAATGGTTATATGCCAGTTTTATTATAAGGCGTTGTGTACTGATGTAGTGATACGGCGCGTTGGTGGACTTAATGCAAACTTTGTTGTGGATTGCGCTCGTTCTTTTCATAATAGCAATCGCTGCGCCGCGTAAAGTCACATATCAGCTCGGAGCTGCCGGCTGGGTTTTTTTTGCGCTGAACTGGGCATACCAGCCCGTCTATTATCTCGCAATTAGCGACTATTTCAACGTACTAGTATGTCTTCTAGTCGCCGTTTTTTGCGGCTACATCGGTTATATGATGTGGACGAAAGCTGACGACTTAACATTGCTAATAACCAAAGCCGCAGCAGTAGGAGGCGTTTTTTACTTCTCCTTCGCACAGTTTTCGTCTCTCAGCCACATTTTGATAGACGCAGTGGCTTCGCAGACTGCCTTGTTACTAAACTCTTTCGGCGTGCCCGCAGTACAGGCCAATTGGAACGTGTTGACGCTTAACGGCGTCCCGGTTCAATTCATTCTCGCCTGCACTGGCATCGAAAGCATCGCACTGTTCCTGGGAGTCATATCGTGCGTTGCTGCACCTCCACGCAGAAAATTGGCGGCATTTATGGTCTCTATCCCCACAATCTACATCCTAAACATCCTTCGTGATGCGTTTGTGCTAACGGCTACCGGTAACCAATGGTTTGGATTGCCGGCAGACAGTTTCTACGTGTCGCACGACGTCCTTTCAAAAATTGGATCCCTAGGTGCGTTGCTACTCATCTCTTACTTGGTATTCCTGATACTCCCAGAATTGCTTGACCTAGTAGTCGGCGTATTTGATTTGCTAAAAGGAGGCGTGAGGCGTGCCCGCGAAGGGGTCTGAATACTGGATTCTGGGGTCTTTCGTGTTAACCGCGTTCATTGGATTCTTCACTCATTACGCGGTGCTTGGGATAGTCCTTACGCTGTCCCTTTTTCTCTTTTTCAGAGATCCTGAACGGTTATCGGAAAGCCATAACGCGACCGACGTAGTAAGTCCTGCAGATGGTAGGGTGCTCAAGATACAAGAAAACCAGCTCAGCATTTTTATGAACATCCATAACGTACACGTCAACAGATCTCCCGTCGATGGTGAAGTCATCGACATACATTACCACAAAGGAGGCAAGCTCCCCGCTTTTCATAAGGAATCGGACAAAAATGAGCGGAACAGCATTACTATCCGAACTCGGCTTGGGAATGTTGTCGTCACTCAAATCTCAGGTGCAGTTCTCAGACGGATCGTATGCTACGTCAAGCAAAATGAAATTCTCGGGAGAGGCCAGAGAATAGGCATGATTCGATTTGGCTCACGGGTCGACGTTGCACTCCCTAGCGGTTATTCATTTGTCGTATCGCGAGGGCAAAGAGTCAAGGCGGGAAAGACAACAATCGCTAAGTTGCTTACATAGGGGCAGGTGTTATGAGATTACCTTTCGATTTGGAAATTAGAGAGCAGGATGTTGCCACGATAGTGAACTTGCTGTTTGGCATGCTAGCCATTCTCTTTCTCACGGCGGCAAACGACATTGGTATTGCCGCAGTGTTTGTTCTTGTGTGCGTCCTCGCAGACGGAGCTGATGGTTATCTGGCCCGAACACGAGGGCAAGGAAGCCTCGGATTCCAGCTCGACTCACTTGCAGATTTTGTTTCTTTCGGGTTGGCGCCGTCATTCCTGGTGTATTACGCGGTCAGGGCCGCCGTAGGCTATCGCTTTCTCTTCTTTTTGATCTTCGTCGTATCGTTCCTATACTTAGTCGGTGGGATGTTGCGGCTTGCGCGGTACAACGTCGCCCCTCAGGAGGCCGCCTTTTCCGGGCTGCCCATCACTGCGGCTGGCATGATAGTCGCGCTATATATTCTTGCTGGACTTCCAGCCGTCGGCTTATTAGCGGTCGCCCTCGTCCTCGCAGGATTGATGGTGAGCGATATCAAGTACCCGAAAGTCAGAAACACAATTACCCTCGCTGTCGTGGGCGCATTGCTCCTGCTCATCCTCCTTCTTTACGCGATCGGGACGAGTTATTGGATTATCTCCGTCGTTCTGCTGCTACTCTCGATTGTGTATCTTCTGAACCCACTGTACCGGAGGTATTTCAAATAAACGAGAGAGACCAAGCGCTTTTTGAAGCAGGCATAAAACTTGGTGCATTATATCACCAATACGTCGGTGCACCACTCGATTTGGACACGATTGCGACCCTTGAAAAAGCAATCGAAGAAAGTATACGAGTGCAGCCCTACGTCGAGAGTATTATCGTCAGCATCGACAGAGACCGCGTGGCGTCGAAAATCAACAAATTTGGCTATGCAGAACTCGAAGGCAAGATGCTCGACGTCCAGCTTGTTGTCACCTATGGGACGGCGAAAGTGCTCGTGAAGATGCAGTACGACGAGGACGCTGACTATCCGCTGATGTTCATCGAGAGGTAGTGCCAGCAGGTCCTCCTGCGGTTTCGCGCTGAAGCAAAGCCGCCAATTCGCTGAATTGCGAAAAGCTTAATTTTAAGCTTTAATTAGTGCGTAACTGCTTCGCTTACATTTAAGTGGAATGATTTGTATAGTTTAGTCTGCATGAGTGGTGATTTTAAGGACCGGTGGGCCACATTTTTCGCCCGATACTACGAAAAGCAGATACTCAAACTCGCGAGCGAGTACCCAGAGGTAAACTGCATCGATGTGGACTATCAGGCCTTACAAAACTTCGACATCGCTCTGGCAGATGCATTAATTGATGGCCCCCTTTCTGTCCTCAGGTCAGCACATGATGCGCTCCTTGAATATGATCTGCCCATCGAATGCAAACTGGACGTGGAAGTCCGTATCGTCAACGTTTCTGACAAGATAAAGATTAGAGACCTGAGAAGTGACCACGTCGGCAAGCTTCTATCAATCGAAGGGCTTGTGCGCAAAGCCACTGAGGTTCGTCCGAAGCTCACTGAAGCGGGTTTTGAATGTTTGAGCTGCGGCAACATTACAAGCGTTGAACAAGATGATGCCAAGCTCAAAGAGCCAGCTGAATGCTCTCACCGGGTCTGCAGGAAGAAGGGCCCTTTCAAGTTGAATTTCGCACATTCGAAATTCGTCGATGCCCAAAAAATTCGGCTACAAGAGTCCCCCGAAGGCTTGAAAGGCGGGGAACAACCGCAGACGCTCGATGCAAACGTAGAAAATGCGCTGGCCGGAATGGTATTTCCCGGCGATCGAGTTGCAATGACTGGCTTACTGCGAGTTGCACAACGCCAGTATCAAAACGTGAAAAGCACGACCTTCGATTTGTTTCTCGAGGCAAATTCGATCGAAATTGAAGATAAAGAGTTTCAGGACATCGAAATATCTGGCGAGGATGAGAGCAAAATAGTCGAACTTGCGAAGACCGCAGGAATTGATCGCGCAATCGTGCGATCAATAGCTCCATCAATTTTCGGCTATGAGAGCGTCAAGGAGGCAATAGCGCTCCAACTTTTTTCGGGCGTGCCGAAGCAGCTTCCTGATGGCTCACACGTACGAGGAGATATTCACATTCTCCTTGTGGGCGATCCTGGCATAGGTAAATCACAACTACTGCGGTACGTCGTCCAGCTCGCGCCGAGGGGTATATACGCCAGTGGCAAGAGTTCGACATCGGCGGGGTTAACGGCAACTGCAATAAAAGATGAATTTGGCGACGGCAGATGGACTTTAGAGGCGGGGGCACTTGTGCTCGCAGATCAAGGAATAGCAGCAGTTGATGAGATGGACAAGATGCGGTCTGAGGATAGATCTTCTCTCCACGAAGCGATGGAGCAGCAAACCGTCAGCGTGGCAAAAGCGGGAATTATGGCAAACCTTAAGAGCCGTTGCGCTCTGTTGGGAGCCGCGAACCCCCGATACGGGCGATTCGACCCGTATGAATCAATCGCAGAGCAAATCAATATGCAGCCCACCCTTCTTTCTCGCTTTGACCTGATCTTCGTTCTGACCGATGTCCCAAACGAGAGCACTGATACAGGTATCGCAAAGCATATAGTCCAGTCACATTTTGCAGGAGAGCTTGCCGCCTCAGGAATGCCCAATCAGGAGGTAGAGGCCGCAATGAGCATCATAAGTCCTGAAATTGAAGCAGAGCTGCTGCGGAAGTTCATCGGATACGCAAAAAGGGTCAATCCAATCCTCACCGAAGAGGCCAAACAGCAATTTATAGACTACTACGTAGGTTTAAGGAGAGAAGGCGGCGAGGGTTCGCCGATCCCTATAACCGCTCGCCAGCTCGAAGCTCTCGTACGGCTTGCTGAAGCGAGCGCGCGCATGCGGCTAAGCAAGTGGGTGACGCTCGAGGACTCGAAACGCGTCATTCAAATCGTCGAAGCCTGTCTAAAAGAAGTCGGCGTGGACCCTGAAACCGGAAAGCGGGATTTCGATGTAATAGCAGTCGGAAAGAGCAAAAGTCAGCAGGAACGCATCAAAAGCATTAGGGATATCATCAGAGAACTCGAGCGAGAGGCAGGATCCGCCCACATTGACACAATTGTAGAGAGAGCATCAAAACTAGGATTTGAAAAAGACAAAGTTGAAGCCGAAATTGCCCGGCTGGTGCAGGAAGCGGCAATATTTGAGCCAGTTAGGTACAGCCGTAACTATAGACTTACACAGCAATAGAATGCTTGAAAACGATAATGTCGCCACTCTTACGACTATGTACTTGAAATCATACAGTGTTAACAAAGAGATCCTCGTCGCTGTATGCGATTCAGAACTAATAGGGCGCACATTTCGTGAAGGAGACCTTCACCTCTCTGTTAACGAAGACTTTTTCAAGGGTCGTCCTGCAGATGAGCACGAGGTGAAAAAGGCACTCGAAGAAGCCACGATCGCGAATCTCGTCGGCGAACAATCTGTTGCGTGCGGCATCGACAGCGGCGTCGTGGATGAGCACTGCGTGATCACAATTGACGGTATCCCGCACGCCCAAATGGTTCTTTTCTGAATCAGAGGAGATCGTTTGACTTTAAAAAGCGTTTGTCCCAGCTGTGGTGAAGCCTCGGACGGTATATGCGAGCGGTGTCTCGCACAAGACCGGAGTGTCGCGGCAGTTCCAGGAGTCCTCACCATCAAAATATGTCCGATGTGCTCGGATCACTTTTTCAAAGGACAGTGGCGGAATGAGGACCTCGATCACGCGATAGCCCGTGTAGTCGAAGAGGCTCTGACCATCGATGCAGATGAAGCCACGGTCAGCGTTAGTTTGAATGAAGTTACGCAGACGACGGTACGTGCTCGCGTTGACGTCGACGTTCCTCATCTTGGAGAGACGCAACACAAGAGTTATGATGTAGTTGTTCGCGTAAACCGAGCGACATGCGACAGATGCTGCAGAATCTCAGGCGGTTACTACGAAAGCAAAGTTCAAATACGGGCAGACCACAGGACGCCGGACGAGGCCGAATTGCACCGCGCCCTCGAAATCGTGACAAGAACCATTGAAAGCGCACAGAAGGCGGATAGGCTAGCGTTTATTGCGAAAACCGTCCAGCTTAGAAAAGGCCTTGACCTGTACGTCGGCACAGTCAAAGCTGCAAAGCGAATTGTGCGCGCCTTGGTTCGGGAGATGGGGGGCAGCTTCAGCGATTCGGCCAAGCTTGTGGGACGCCGCGACGGAAAGGACATTTACCGCGTAACCTTTGTCGTACGGCTACCTGAATTTCCGACTGGCGCGATTATTTCGGCCAAGCAGCACGTTTATGAGATATGCTCGATAACAAGCGCGACAAACGCCGTCGACCTTGAAACAGGCCAAAGCGCTGCTCTAAAAGCGGAAGATTTGCGAAATGCCCGACTCTTAGGCGCTCGAAGTGACGCGAAACGAACTGTCTTGGTCTCGATCGATGCCGATGCGGCCCACCTGCTCGATCCGGAGACGTACGTCACTCTTGCTATTAAAAGGCCTGCGTATGTTTGTAAAGACGACGAGGGGAGAGAGATACAGGTCGTGAAGACGCGAGAAGGAGTATTCATCCTTCCATGAGGGGGCATCAGCTGCTGGGACCATTGCTACCAGCGCCACTCACAGAGGACGAAAAACAGCTGCTTCCCCGCAGGTGGCAGATCCTTGGCGACTTGGTGCTGGTGAATATCCCGGCGAAAATTGAGCACCTAAAACACGACATAGGCGAGGCGTTGCTGGACTTGTACCCGCGCTGCAAGAGCGCATTATGGGACAAAGGAGTACGCGGTAACCTACGTACGCCTAACATTGAAGTCATAGCGGGCTCGGAAACGAGCACCATCCACAAGGAAAACTATTGCAAATTCACACTCGACGCAAGCCGCGTCATGTTCTCTGCAGGCAACTTTGCGGAGCGAGTCCGAATGAGCAAAGTCGGCGGTAACGAAAAAGTCCTTGACATGTTCAGTGGCATAGGCCAGCTTTGTATACCGATGGCAGTGCACGCGAACCCTCAGTCAGTATGCGCGATTGAACTCAATTCAATTGCATATGGTTACTTGAATGAGAATATAACGCTTAACAATGTTGACGGCATAGTCCGACCTATCTTGGGCAACTGTGCCGAAGTCACGCCGAAAGAGCAATTTGACCGCGTAATAATGGGACATTTTGACGCGTGCGACTATCTTTGCAAAGCGCTTCAAGCTCTCGTTCCCGGGGGCATCGTACACTACCACGAACTCGTTCCGTTAGAATTGATGGGCGAGCGCCCTCGTGCTCACGTGGCGCAGGCTGCCCGAGCACTCGCTCGATCAGTAGAGTTGCTCAGCGTGCGGAAAGTGAAGGACTACGCCCCGGGCGTTGCACACGTAGTGGTAGATGCTAGGATAAATTGAGCTCGCGTTTTACGCTCGTGGCGGCATCAACCATCACTTTAAGCTTCTGAAATGCTACTTCCCTTTTCTGGAGGCGTAGCCCACAATCGGGATTGATCCACATGTCTTCACCAAAGACGTCTATGCCGCGCTCGA
>DASPOC010000127.1:0-8766 GCA_035626195.1 Bathyarchaeia archaeon
CCCTCTTCGTGACGAGTTGGATCCTCACTTGCTTTCTCGTAGTAAACCGCCGTTCATATCGGGTCAGTAAAAAGAGCCGTCAGCGATGGCGGACAAAATGAGAAAAGGAAGAGAGCGGGATGCCCCGTCTAATAAGTCCCCTAGGCGTTACCCATTAACGTCACCGTTGTGCCAGTGCCAGCAAAACGATCCAATACGAAATTGATCGTTACCTCATCCTTATCGAAGGACTATTAGCTCGGAGATCAAGTCGTGACCGCCGGACGATTGGTTGACGGCGAGGGCAACGGCATTCCCAATCAAACGATTGTCTGTAAATCTGTAACGCGTGTGTTCGGTTAACTCCAATAATCCTGTGGAATCCGCCACGATTGACAGCACCGTGCGTTCACAAAGGTACACTAGCTGATATCAGCACAGGTCGCTCCATATTTTATCAAGACGGTCGATGTCGAAGGATGGACAGAGCATGCAGGCAACGACCTTTATGAGCCGACGTCCACCTCCCACGGGCATGTGACCGTTCACCTCACGCAGCCGCCCGCTTCGCAAAACAGTGTGGATCCTCCTCACAGTGATCTATCGTTTTCTTCTTCGTGCATTGACGCTGATCCTTCAGCGCTCGGCGCCGCCAGATTCTGCGTTATTTCTCAGCTTGTGGACGTACGAACGCATACATCGCAGCGCCCAGTTGTTTTTGTTCTTTGGCTGTGCTTAATCACAAGGCACGTGCGGTTGCACGTCGTTGTCGAATAGCACGTCACCACCTGCATTCGACCACTGCAACGGCCCGAAAATCGCTGCAAGCGAGACAGCTTTAATCATTTCACAAAAGATGAAAAGTTACTGAAATGGCCTTTTGATATAAGGGCTCTCGCATATGTGGGTGCAAGTCGCACCGATAACTTTCATTCTAGGACCTCATTTTAAGCTTTATCAGTTTCGTCTTCTCGGCTACCGAATAGGTATTGAAAACGGGCTATAGGCTTTTCAGGGTCAAATATTTGAAAAGTTAAAAAATAATTATCTTCCTCCCGGTTAATGGTGTATTTTTCAAGGCGTAGTGGTAATGCTGCGTCCTTGTCTCGTGTGAAAATGGGCTCTCCGTGCTTCTTTACAGCTATCTCATTCAGCCTATCGGTTTCAGCGTCCCAATAGGCTCTTTCTTCAGCTGACATTTGCGCCTCTTCAATAAAGCGAGTTTGGAGATAGTCTGCAACTTCTGTAGCTAGGCGTTCTAAAAGGGCTTTACGAACTTCTATATGCCTATCAGTCATGAGCTTGAATCCTTCCATATTCACTCCTTCCAGCTCTCGTAATGACAAAAGACTAAACAAATAAAAACACGTTAGCGTGGCTTAAATGTTATCCTGCGAGGGGGCCCCTGTTAAAGAAAGCTGAAGCCGTTACAAGCAACTTAGCGGCGGCGGTTCTGCCCGGCGGATTTATGGAATATTTTTTTCAGCGAGGGAACCGCCCTGGACATTCTAGCATATCTTCACGGCATGAGTTTCGGAGGTTCTCACCGCGACAAGGATAGAACTGTATGGGCGGTCTCTTTCTGGACGATCGGCATGATGGTGATCGTAGGGGTGGTCGCAGGGAGAGAGCATATGAACCATAAACACCACCAAGGCACTCACCATGAAAACGTTGATTGTCTTTGCTTCAATTCACCACCAGAACACGGAAAAAGTAGCAAAGGTGATGGCAGAAGTGCTGGGGGCGGACCTCGTCCCTATTAGTCAGGCGCAATCCGACACCGTCGCGGCGTATGACCTGATCGGATTCGGATCAGGGATTTATTACGTGAAGTTCCATAAGACGCTCCTCCAGTTTGTGGAGGCGCTTCCGGCCGTCACGGGAAAACGGGCTTTTATCTTCTCTACGAGCGGTGAAGGGGACACACGGAGGCATGCTCCTGTGAAAGAGCTGCTGATGAATCGAGGATTCTCCGTCGTGGGAGACTTCTCCTGCAAGGGATGGGATACATGGGGGCCTCTGAAACTTGTCGGGGGGACTAATAAGGGAAGGCCAAATGCGGACGACCTGGAGGAGGCGCGGGTATTCGCACAGGGATTGAAAGAAAAATATTCATAAACGCAGTGCCGTTGCCCGTGCAGGTGCTTTCGTCGTATAAAGATCGGCCATGTATCTTCGCACACGAACCGCACTCTTCTCCAGCGCTTCACATACATACACGTCACACGCGCGCTCTGGCAGCTGGGACTCATCCATTCATCCTACGCGCTAACAAAAGCTTTATGACATCTATATCATCTCTCAATGAATTATGAGCCTTGAGCTTAGTTCACTTGAAAAGACGCTAGCAGTCCCACTATCACACAGAGCGGCAAGCAAAGCACACCCTGATTTACTAAACGATGTTAAAGCTATTGAGCTCGTCAATCATCTTGACTACGATTTTTCAATCTTCGAGCAGCGCTTCACGGCTGAGGATAGCTTAAGGTCTGCGGCACGAGCGCGGCAGTTCGACGATAAGCTAAGAGCGTACATCAGCACACATCCTGATGCTACGATAGCGGATCTCGGCGTAGGCCTCGACACGGCCTTTTACAGGGTCGATAACAGATCCATTGAATCGTACGACCTCGATCTTCTAAGCGTCATCGCTTTGCGTAAGCAGTTACTGCCTGAAACCGATCGATAAAGTACATCGCCAAGTCGCTGTTTGACATGAGCTGGTGTGCTGACATGGATCACACCGATAACGGCATCATCATATTAGCAAAGGGTATTTTGTGGTTCTTTGAAGAGGCAGAGATCAAGCGCTTTTTCTCATCACTCGCTGATGCGGCTGCCTGGAGCAGAGCTTGTCGGTGAGGCAAGCTCTAAGATCGGCGCGTCGCCTCTAATTACTCATCAAAGTCCGTTGATATGGACATAGAAGTGAAATGGGAGTTGAAGGACGCGCCGTCATTACCCAATGGGATAGCCGCCTGAAGCTCATTGACCAGACCCCGGCTTACCTAATTCCTCGAGATCCTGCGTGGGGAGAGCAAACCGTTGAAAACATAGACGCGAGCGACCTGACCAACGCTTTATCTATTGTTCATCTATGCGTGTAATGTCCCCGCGCTTTGCGATACTCAACTGGCTAAAGACCCTATATCACGAGGGTTTCTGAAACGGCCGTCTTTCCAATACCGCATATGCACATCATGCACGTGCTCAGGCAGCGGATGCCGATAATGCGCCCACTCAACGCCTAAAACGCCGTATCAAGATATGTGCTCTGTTCGACTGATCCTACTGCGATATGTCGCCCTGCTACTCACGGCATTTTCTAAGATTATAAGGCACGAAATGCCCGTCGCGAAAAGAGCCACGCAACGCAACTAAAAGATAACACTTAAGCAATATCAACGCCGTTTTGTGCTTCAATACCAATGTCCCACAAACAGGCCGGTGCTACAGCAAGCTCAACGCCCGCGTTAGCGCGGCGTTTACTTACTGAGACCATGCTAAGAAATCATTATTGGACAGAATCAGCGGCCGTTAAACGGGAGGTTATTGAAAATGGAAACTGATGCGGAGAGACCTTGGTCCGCCACACAGGACGGGCATGATGACTTGAAAAACCTGATTTTAGAAATAAAACACAAAAATGACAGGATGCTGAAGCTATTAATCGCTCTATTAATCGTGGTAATTGCAATACAAATAGTCACGTTAATTTTGTTCTTCGTTCTATAAACTCAAGGCGGACGCCAAGGCAATCGAGGGCCCAAGAGACGCCTGTTAGTGAAGCTCCGAACTCGTGGCAGAAGCGCTGGAGAGATCGCGGTATTCCTTAGTGCGCAGCCCCAAGAGAGATTAATGCATTGCCATGTATGTCACTCTTTGACAGTTTTCCTGAAATTTTCTACTATCGCAATTTTTGGAGAGATCCGGACCGTGGGATAGCATAGCGCGTTTCGTTTAATCATTCGACAGCGCACAGCAGACTTACTAACTTTCGGGCCTAGGAGCTCAATGTGTCCTTCTTCGTCCGAGTGATGCTGTGACGCTGGTTTGATGCCGTCCCGGCGCCGCAATCGAGGCTATGTTAGTTTTCTAGACATAGATAATGAATATAAGGGAATGACGCAATGAGCCCGTAAGAAGGATTGAATCGCACATTAAGCTGCGCAAAGAGCATAAATGTAGCGTTTTTGAATCCGACAGACAAAAAATGCGAAACATTAGCTGTTTTTGAGTAAACAAGGATATCGCCTCAGAGAGGCGCTTGCAGTTTGTCTGCTTTCATTTTATGATGATGTCTGTGACTGGTCATAACTTTTAATTATAAATGGAATTATTTTCTCCGCGTCAGTTGTCTCATCAACACTTATCTGTGGCCATTTATTCATTGTTCGTTTTCCTGCTTGGAAGGGCTTAATCGTAAATTCTTCCGATAATTGAATTTTGTCTTGTTCACTCACTTTTGTAAGAACGACGCCATCCGTAACCAAAAATGCAAATAATTTTTCCTTATTTTTGTAACATGGACAACCATACATTTTTTTCGTAGTTACATTAGGCCAACTCAGAATCTCTTTTTCTAGTTCCAATCTGAGATTGTGCATTTTTTCTTCATTGTAATATTGCATATTAACCCTATGAGAAGTGGGTATAGCTGCATTATAAAGACATACAGAAGCCCTTTGAAGTGATAAACTAATCAACCGAAAATAAAAGTGAAAAAGCGCCGTAGATGCAACTCAAATGGTTTCCCCTTCCTGGCGTCTAACTACGTTTCGAGGGGGGCTTATAAATGATTCTGCTTGCAGTCAAAGCAATTTTATGAAATATCGCAAAAAAGTGGTTTGCAGCCACTATCCTCATCCAATGTATAAGGCCTGAACCTGGCCTACCCGCGACAGATCTAATTTTTTTTGTTGGCTATAGCTTACAAATTACTGATTTTAAGGCCTGCTTCTCGCTAAGAAGCGGGACCCCATCTTTATCGGTAGTACGTCGATCCCATCAACGAGCACTTTGATCCCCTCGGTTTCGCTAGCTGTCTCGCGCTGCGGGTTTTCAACAATCTTTTTTTCCACGATGAGGCCCCAGTTATACGATTCGTTCGGCAGGACGAACCAGTTAATGGGTTGCTCCTGTTTCTCTTTCGCTTGCATCGTTCTCTATCACCTCTATAGTCAAGGAGAGAGTAGATCCACGTCAACGCTTGCCTCATATACTATATAGATCTCCTGAGTCTCTTTAAGAGATGATTAAGCATTCACAGCTCGACAAGTGTTTGTCGCAACGTGAGTTGTTGTGACGGGCGCCCAAGGCTTCGGCCTGCCTCGGTCGATGCTTGAAAAAAACCTTGGTCCGCCCCCTTTCGGGCCGACAAACGGCTCGGATGCGCGATGCGGTCATTTTTCACCCCCCTCAGATATTAGTCGTTCTTAACCACGCGTGTCCCTTCTTTGGACCGATGGCGCGATGCATTAAACTGGGGGAACAGGCTAACATCCGAAGGATGCCAAAATGAACGCCATAAAAAAGGATTAGGGGGCTGTGCACCGCACGGGACCCCGCACATTTAGGTCGTTGCAAATGCCCGACTACCACTTTTTTACACGCGGACGAACTCAACGCGACTGCAAACCCTTACTAGGAAAATACGAGCCTGGTCCGGCCAGCTAGAACCAAATCGGAGAGCTTATTAACTTTAAGCTTCGTTTGTGTATGATTTTAATAAACGGTGGCGTATGCCGCCAAACTTGAGGGGGGTGAACTGTAGATGGTAGTAGCAGGCATATTTTGGAATACGGTATACTCCGTGTACGTGCTCCTTTTTTACCAGTTTTGGCCTAGCGTCTTGAACGTATGCTATAACCTGGTCCCGTGGTTATAATCACTGCACGGAGGCGGCATACGAGAACGCGCCATGAAGTACGGAACGGCGTGAACCTACAAACATAGCGTGTAACTGGCAGCTGCCTTATCTCCTATCTCCTGCTTTTCTTCAGGAGCTGACCCGGGCCCCCTCTTAGCGGCATTTTCCTTGTATATTTTTGACAAACGCAGTACTCACGGCCTTGAAATGTCCGGCAGTTGCTTTTTCTAGAATCCGAGACCCTCTTAGTTTAACTCAGGGCTCGAATGGGCGATCTCCTGTCTTGTTCTTTCGTCTCCACAGTTCTGAAACTCGAAATAAGTGCATCGAGTGCTTGGCTATCATCTAAATTCATATCGGGCCCCTCATAGAATTTTGCCTTGGCTTCTGCAAGCACGCGGCCTAATAGCTCCGCTTCGTTGCCCATTAAGACTAGTTCGTTCAATCGTCCTTTCCCCCCTCGTCGGTCGGTGCTACCAGTAAGTGTATCGAGGTCATCGTCTCCCGAGAACGAGCGACGGCAAAAAACAACAACAAGGGGCCCCACAGGTTAAGTCGAGAGACGTTAACGAACCTTTGTTGAAAATCTGCACGGGTCGGGGTTTTTGCTTTGGCCGGCATGCCCCGTCTCGTTCTCTTGACACTTCCTTGTTTTTCATACGAACCATGCTATACCCGCGCAATCAGTTTTTTCTGACGTCTTAAATAACGTGAAATTGGCCGTTATTCTTAACGGCGGCGTTAAAAAAGCTTCAATACTTAATTGGTCAATTCATCCAGAATGTCTGTGGGAGTGGCACTAAGTGGCGGGAGGGCATTAAGTGGGTGTAGCAGTGGGCGTTGTGGCGGGCGCTGCAGCTGGCGTTGGAGTGGGCCTTGGAGTGGGCGTTGGAACGGGCGTTGGAGTGGGTCTTGGAGTGGGCGTTGGAGTGGGCGTTGGAACGGGCGTTGGAGTGGGCGTTGGAGTGGGCGTTGGCGTTGGAGTGGGCGTTGGAGTGGGCGTTGGCGTTGGAACTGGCGTGGGCCGTGGGGTCGCAACCACTATTCCAGTCAACGTTGTGTTGCCTGTAATGACGATAGCGTCGCATTGCGTCACCTCAGCCGTAGTTAGGGTGTTCGCGCTCTGTGAGGTGCGCTGGTACGCTTTAAATACGGTCGGAGGATTCCCTGTCGCCAGCTGGTACACGTTAGCGCTCTCGTTTGCAGTCGGCGCGACGACATAGCCGCTGAGATTTTGCCTGCCGACGTACGTTGTTGCCGCCTCGATTGAGGAAAACCGGGTCAACGTCCGATTGGAATGCATTGTGGTGTTATTATTCGCTTTTAACGTCCCCGTTGCTTCGACATTGACGGTGGTGGCATTGACCCATCTCGTATCCCACGCTTTGACAGTTACGTTGCGTGCAGTGTAGTTGTAGTCAGCAGCAACAAACGTTTCGAGAAGCGAATCGTGCGAGGTTGGCTGAACCGGGTAGGTGTTCGTGGAGGCGCATCCAGCGATGACGACGGTGAGGAGGAGCATCGCTGTGATAAAGGAGAATAGTTTAGCTGACTGCATGATGGCCTCCTTACAATTCCCTCGCAAACGTTCTTTGACACCTACAGAAAGTTTCAGAAGATAAATAAATGCACCGGTCTGAAACTGACGGCGAGGGACCAATCGTCATATCTCTACATCGACGTCACTTTGCACGCGTGCGATGCAGGACAGCTCGGGGACATTTTAGAATATCGCGTTGAACTAGCTTTTTACCCATAGCAGCACTTGATGCGCTGCTTGCTGCTTGTTGCTGCTAGTTGATGTTGTGCAACCCGCCACCGAAAGCGTAGCAACCATAACAAGCGTTTTTATGGCTGCAACTTTTTATCAATATATACTACCTCTTGACATCCTTCGTTTGAAATATAAACACGTAAAACTCGACTGCACAGATGCCACAGCGCGTTAATCTCTTCCAGGCTATTCACGCGAGGGGATGCGTGCATGACATCGTCAGCAATAGCTTCGCGTGTCATTTCAATATCGGTGTCTGTGTCGGTCATCGTCTTCCCCTCAACAAGATAACATAAACCGCTGCAATAGCCACGACCGCGAAGACTCCAAAAGCCCCAGCAACGAGAGGCACGTCTATGCCTTGCGCTGGTGCAGGTGCGTTACCTTGGACTGTGTAAGTGATTTTAGCGCTTAGCGCTGGGAAGACCGTTGACGTATTAACGATCATGCTTGAGCTGAAATTGCCCTCCTTGGCGTCGCTCGGTACATCAAGCATCACGGCTACGGTGACGTTTGATTTTGGAGCGATTGCCCCGCTTGAGGGCGTCGCCGTTAGCTGTCCGCTTGTGCTCGTAACATTGGCGAAGGTAACAGAATAAGTGAACGTCGGATTGTTGCCGCGGTTGTAGAGTATCACGTTTCGCTCTGCGCTCCCTCCACGTCCGACCGTGCCGAAATCAACAAGGGGCGTTCCTACGCCTGTGCGTGTTTGTGCGTTAACTGCTGCACTCACTACAATAAGGAAAATGAAGAAAAGAGGCGTTAAACCTCGTCTCAATCTAAAACTCATCTAACTCCTTTGGTTTTCGCCGCAGCCTCAGTCGAGGGCCAGCTCAATAATTTTCCTGTCGATACTACAAAGATGTTATCGAGTTGTTCGATATCATGAAGTTTATATTCTGAGATATTGAACGAGCCTCGCCAGCACGGAATGCCGAGGAGGTGCGCAGAGTCCTGGCACAGGATTTTGAGAGGGCACTAATCCTAAGTAATTCCAAATCTTTATGAACTAGTATTTTAAACCAACTGTAAGCACGTAGGATTTGCATAGTGCTTGGCGAGGTGGGGTCAACGATAGCAAAACAGATTTGGCTTGATTTACGGGATAAAAATCCCGATGATTGGGCGGAAATTGTTAATG
>DASPOC010000128.1:0-10168 GCA_035626195.1 Bathyarchaeia archaeon
AGCCAAGTGGTGGTGCAAGCAATCCAGCTTAGCGTGGTAACCACACTGACAACGTTGTTGATTGTACTAGCATTTGGAACCCCGGTAGCTTACTTTAACGCGCGCCACAGCTACCGCGGCAAACGAATAATAGAGACTTTAATCGATCTTCCAATTGTAGTACCGCCCGCAGTGGCAGGCATCGCGCTCTTACTGGCGTTTGGCCGTCGAGGATTGCTTGGTCACGACTTACAAGTCCTGGGAATCAACATCGCATTTACTACCACTGCAGTCGTGCTAGCACAAATATTTGTTTCGTCTCCTTTCTATATCCGGCAAGCGACAACGAGTTTTGAAGACGTCGACCCGGATTACGAACGCGCAGCCCATACGCTAGGCGCATCAGGTGGGGGGACCTTTTTCCGTGTTACAGTGCCGATAGCACTGAACGGCCTCGTTTCAGGAGCACTCATGACCTGGGCACGCGCTCTGGGAGAATTTGGCGCGACTATCATATTTGCCGGCAATTTTCAAGGCATAACCCAAACAATGCCTCTTGCCATATATACCGCGCTCGACAGTGACTTGGATGCCGCGGTTTACATAGCGGTCATTCTCGTTCTAATATCATTTGTGGTTATCGCCACGGTCAAAGTGCTCACCTTGAGGGAGAAAGGCGCTGCCAAAGAGGAAAACTCCACTCTCGATCGAGTTCCAGCTGATAGTTAGCGCGGGCATTCTGAAAAGGACAGAGGCCTCACGAGCGGCTCTTCAAATATTCGACGTCTGCTTAATAACATTGATTAATGGAGCGCTTAAGGAGATCTTTCGAAGTAACTCACTCCTGCGCACGACGCGCACACGCCGTCTTCAACTAAATAGTCCGGAACCATCTCCTTGCATACTGGACATTGCACGGCCCGCCATACCGCCTTTTGTGGAACCAAAACTCTGACCCGCTCCCACGACAGGATACTTCGTCCAGCCTGTAGAATCTCGTCATAAACCCGGTCTTTTTCTTCAACGCGCTTGTAACGTGGATCGTTCGTATACCAGAGATCAAGTGTTGGGTACCGCCGGATCTTCGTTGCATCAACATAAACGCGTATCCCATCGGCACGCTCCTCGGTAGAACCTCTGTTTAACGTAATGGAGAACTTGCCGGTGTCTATTATGCGTAGTTGCTTATTGCCGATAGTGGCGCTGGTAATGACTTGAACTGCATCGGGCGCACATTTCGGTGTCTCAGCCACCGCGTACAACTTTGCATCTGTATTCGCCCCGAGTTTTTCCAAAGCCAAATCGACCATGAACACGCCTATAAGCAAACCAGGGGGCACAAAACCGTGAAATGAAACGCACTGTCGTATGTATTCCCTAATTCTTTCTTCAATGCCGTAGTTGTCCATCAACCTTTCAAGTTTGTCAACTGTGATACTCATGGTCTCGCCTGATTACACGCAAATACGATGATTTCCATTGATTATGACGATACTTTTATATTTTCTGTTGCCAACATATAAACAGAGTGGTATTATAATAAAGCAATATCGCTAACGGCGCAAGGGTTCGCAGTATTTTACCACAGTCACGAGTCAAAAAAGTCGGGTTTCTCGTCTTTCGCTCATAACAAGTAGAGTACAATGTGGCGGTAGAATTGCGAATTGAGGTGCAAAAATGAGTTCTGAAGCACAAGAAGGCCAAACTAGCAATAAAATTACATGTACGGACGTAACGTGCCCTGTGTGCGGCATAACGTGCGATGACATAGAAGTCGAAGTTGATGATGTCTCAGTCGTCACGCGAAATGCCTGCATCATGGGCGACGCAAAGTTCAAGGAGCTTCGAAGTAGTCATAGAATTACCGCTCCGCTGATCGACGGAAAGGAAGCACGATGGAGCGACGCAATCGACAAAGCTGCTGAGATTCTCGTAAATGCGAAACGACCGTTCTTTTTTATCGGCAGCGAAACGGCTACTGAGGCTATGTCTGTCGGCATCGAGATCGCAGAGATGCTTGGCGGACTAGTCGACGGCAACGCGACGATTTGCCACGGACCAACGGTTATGGCCATCCAGGACGTCGGCCAGGTCGGCTGCACCCTCGGCGAGACCCGCAACCGAGCGGACCTCGATATCTACTGGGGGGCCAACCCTGAAGACTCACATCCGCGACACTTAAGCCGCCATTCGATATTCCAGCGTGGCTTTTTCACGGGACAAGGACGCTTCGGGCGACAGATAATTGTCGTTGACCCGCGACGTTCCACCACCGCCGAGCACGCTGATCTCCACCTCCAGCTCACGCCCGGGACCGATTTCGAAGTATTGAACGCCCTTATGACGATCCTCAACGGGTTTGAACCGAACGAATCATTCACGGAAGTGACTGGCATAAGCAGGGAAGACATCTACAAGGCGGCCGACATGGTCAAGGACGCACGCTTTGGGGTGATCTGGGTTGGTCTAGGCATCGCTAGCACCCGCGGCAAGCACTACAACGCATCGATGGCGATGCGGCTGACGCAGCTCGGCAACAAGTACGGCAAGTTCGTCATCTTGGCAAACAGAGGACACTGTAACGTCGCTGGGTTCAATGAAGTCCTCGCGTGGTCGTGCGGTTTCCCATACGCCGTCGATTTCTCGACAGGTGAACCGCGCTATCAACCAGGCGAGTATTCGACCGTTGACGCACTGCGGCGCGGCGAAGTTGATGCGTTGTTCTGCATGTGTGCCGATCTCGGAGCCCATTTACCGAAAAGGGCCGTTGAAAGGATGTGTGAGATCCCCGTCGTCTCCATAGAAACGGCAGAGGGGCCACAGGCATTCGTGAGCGACGTTGTGCTCCCCGGAGTCTTAGACGGCATGGAGTGCGAAGGAACGTTCTATCGGATGGATAACGTTCCGTGCTACGCACGAATGTTCATCGATCCGCCCTTTGACTTCACGAAGTCTAATGAAGACACGCTGGTACAGCTACGTGACGCGATCAAGCGAAAACTCGCCGCACGCGGGAGAACAACGGTGCCGGCAGATAGGACGGCGGAGACCGGACCGAAGGCGACGCCTCTCTCGGAAGAAGAGTACGTGCAGCGTCTGGACGGGCTGCTGTCGCAGCCCCAGTCTTAATGGCACAGAGGTGAGCGAATTGGAAATTATACTAAATACGGGCGGCACCGCATTTCAGGGCGCGGTCATCAAAGGCGGACGCAAATTCACAGACGAGTACACGAAAGAAGCGGCATACTGCGATATCAATCCTGAAGACTTTGTCGCATTAGGCAAGCCGTGGTTGGTAAAAGTCACCAACGAGTACGGCGATAGCGTCGTCCTCAACGCGAAAAAAACCGACAGGCAACAAAAAGGAGAGATCTTCATCCCACGCGGGCCGTGGGCGAACATCGTTGTCACCACATACACTGAGTCAACAGGCAGTCCTGCTTACAAGAACAGGAAAGTGGAAATTGAAAAGGTCAGCAGCGGCCCCGTGCTCGGTCCTGTGGCGCTTATGAAAAAATATTACTCGAAACGCACGCAACACACAGGCAGAACAGCGGCAGAAGGAGGCGCGTAAATGGAACGCTTGACGCTGACACCAAGAGACGTCGAATACCTTGTCCTCGAAGCTCCAGTCATAGCGCCTGATGCTGTGTGCGGAAAAACGCTCGAAGAAATTGCCGAGCTACCAGTGCTCGAGGGGAATACCAAATGGCCCCTTGGACGATTTTTCACGCTCACCGGCAAAGTGGCAGATGCAGCAGAGGATCAAGGGATCATTATCGACGGCGACGTGCCGCGTGTTAAGTACATCGGCTCGAAGATGACTGCCGGGGCTGTCCTCTGCAAAGGGGACGTCGACATGTATTGTGGCGCATGGATGAAAGGCGGCAGAATACGTGTCAAAGGAGACGCTGATGCATTTGCAGCCATCCAGATGGAGGGCGGCGATATCCTGTTTGAAGCGAACGTCGGCGATTATTGCGGCGCTTCCTATCGCGGCGATTGGCGTGGCATGAAAGGCGGCAACATCGTCGTCAACGGCAACGCCGGCGTGACGTTGGGTGAATACATGATGGGCGGCAAGATCACGGTAAAAGGCAACGTCGGAATTAACGCGGGAATCCATATGGGAAAGGGCATCGGAGCCAAAGACCCGCTTCCTACCATCATCATCCATGGAAACTCGCCCGGGCGCGTAGGTGCGTTTATGATGCGCGGCAATATCTACGTGCTGGGCAAAATTGATGCAATGATGCCCGGTTTCTCTCCAGACGGGACTGAAGAGCTCGAAATAGACGGAGTGAAAACCACCTTCCAGATTCTTAACGGCGATCACTCGGAAAAGGGAAGAGGGAAACTGTTCGTAAAAACATAACGCCGCCCACGCTTGCAGGCACGATGGGCAAATTCCCATTGTGCCTACAGCCACTCAAGCAATCGGGTAACGTGCATCGACGCTGCCTGCTTTAACACCCATTTGATAGTAGCGGAATAAAGACGTTACGTTGCGAACGCGTCAGTCAAACTCGCTAGCTATCGGCCGAGTTTGTCGATCACGACCGTGTGGATAGTAAACGGATAAGATTAACGTCTCCAGACTAGATACCATTTTGTTAGACCAGCGGCTGCACTAGGCCGTTTGCGATAGACTCGTTTCGATGAAAAGAGAATCGCCCGAGTCAACGCCGGTCCTTGATCTGACGTTTTTTTGCTCTTTAGCGACCAGAAGAGGCTTACGCTGGTTTCTGGCCGTTTGCTGCATAATTAAACTGCGGGCGTGAACCAGAACTAAAGGGCGCGTCCGAAAACCTTTATATGCGCTTGATGAACATAGTGGCGGAGAATTCTCATGATACTCAAGCAGGACGTCCTGGATGTGTTGAGCGAATATGACAAACGAAGCATCACAGTCGGCGTGTTAGGCTCGCACTCCGCGCTGGACGTCTGCGACGGCGCCCGCGACGAGGGGTTGTCCAACCTGGTGGTCTGCCAAAAAGGACGGGACGGGCTTTATACTAACTATTTCAAGGGCCGCACGATGAACGGACTTGCGAAAGGCCTCGTAGACGAGACCATTGTTCTCAATAAGTTCGATGAGATTCTCGCCGAACGCGTGCAGCAGCAGCTCATCAAAAAGAACACGCTGTTCATCCCAAACCGTTCTTTCGTAGTCTACAGCGGCATTCGCCGAGTCGAAAACGAGTTTCGGTTGCCGCTCGTAGGCACGCGCGAGATGCTCAAAATAGAGGACAGGGAGACTGAAAAAGAAAACTACTATTGGGTCAGTCAACAAGCGGGCATTCCGATTCCGAAACACTATGTTAGCAAAGATGACATCGACACGCTCGTGATGGTGAAGCTTCACCACAAGTATATGACGCTTGAGCGCGGGTTCTTCACCGCTGCTTCTCCTGAGGAGTTTGACGCGAAGGTTGGGCGGCTCCTCGACAGGGAGATTATTACTACCGAAGCACTCAGCGACGCGCGGATCGAACAGTACATCATCGGCCCCGTGTTCAACTTCAACTTCTTCTATTCGCCGATCGACGACGAGATCGAGCTCCTCGGCATTGATTTCAGATTCGAAAGCAACCTTGACGGACTGGTGCGAATTCCCGCCGAGCAGCAGCTGGAGCTGCCTGCAAAATACCGCGACCCGCTGATGACCATCGTCGGCCACGCGAACGCGTCGCTTAGAGAGTCGTTGCTTGAGCGAGTCTATATAATGGCCGAACGATTTGTCGCCTTCTCGAAGCGACACTACAGCGCCCCAATAATCGGACCGTTTTGCCTGCAGACGATTGTTGACCAAAACATGGACTTCTATGTTTACGACATCGCAACGCGCATCGGCGGCGGCACAAACGTGCACACGAACGTGGGCGCCCCGTACGGAAACTCGCTGCTAAGAACGCGCATGAGCTCAGGACGAAGGCTCGCGCTTGAGATCAAGCGCGCGATCGCTCTCGACCAAGTCGATAAGATAGTGACGTAATATGAGCCGCACTGGAACGAAACGAAAAACGGACTGGGACGTCATTATCGTAGGGGCCGGTCCTGCCGGCATGTGCGCTGCGAACGAGCTGGCAGACCGAGGCATCGGCGTGCTCGTCATCGATCGCGGGCGCGACATCAAAGAACGGCACTGCCCAATGGAAGAGATCGGCAAGTGTGCGCAGTGTAAGCAGTGCGATATCATGTGCGGCGTCGGCGGCGCCGGCACGTTCTCCGACGGCACCCTCAATCTGCGCCCGGATATTGGTGGCGACCTTGCAGCAATTACAGGAGACGACGCGGCAGCGTGGGCACTAGTTGACTACGTCGACGGCCTGTTCCTCAAGTACGGCGCCCCTGAACGGCTTTACACCGCTGATGGCGCCCAAGTCGAGAGGCTCAAGCGCGGCGCTGCCTCAGTCGGCGTGCACTTCATCGAGATTCCACAACGTCACATGGGCTCTGACAACGCCCCTCGCATCATCGAGAACTTCGAAAACGACTTGAAGTCCCGCGGCACGGTGTTTCAGCTGAATGCCCAAGTCCGTGACTTGCTCATTGAAGACAACACGTGCACCGGGGTGCTGCTCGAACACGGTGAGAAGGTCTCGTCGCGATTCACGCTGCTCTGTCCAGGCCGAATCGGTGGGGAATGGGTGAACACCCTCGTCAAACGCCACGGCATCGACGCGAAACACGGCGCGATAGACATCGGCGTTCGCGTGGAGGTCCCATCGATCATCATGGACCACATAACCAAGATAAACCACGATCCAAAGTTCCACATTCGCACGAAGCGGTACGACGATTTCGTGAGAACCTTTTGCACGAACGAGCACGGCTTCGTCGTTAAAGAGCGCTACGAGGGGTTCATAGGCACAAACGGGCATTCCCTCAAGAGCCGGCGATCGGACAACACGAACTTTGCGTTCCTGGTACGAACCGAGCTTACAGAGCCACTCGAAGACACGACACGATACGGTAAGTCCGTCTCCAAACTGGCGACGACCATCGGCGGGGGCAATCCCATTCTTCAAAGAATGGGAGATTTGCGTCGCGGACAGCGCTCGACCTGGAGTCGGATACGACGAAATCCCGTCAAGAATACCCTCGAGGACGTCACGCCCGGCGACATTTCAATGGCAATGCCACACCGGATCATTATGGACATCATTGAAGGACTCGAGAAGCTGAACGAAGTCATACCCGGTGTTGCCTCTGACTCAACGCTGCTCTACGCTCCCGAAGTGAAATTCTATGCAATGGAGCTGCAGGTCTCGCAAGAGCTGGCAACGAGTACCAGGGGGCTTTACGCCGCAGGAGACGGCACAGGCCTTTCACGAGACATAATCAACGCATCTGCGACGGGGGTCATAGCCGGCCGAGGGATTCTGAAGCAGCTCGAAAAGGGTTCCTGAACGACGGCAACCACCCTTGAGGCACGTGCACGTCTCGCCACCAGCCAAGCGTGTGCGTGTGTCGCGTGTGCTGACGACGCTCTTTTATATCCGTGAGCGTAATACTGTCCTGTCAACCTTGTGAGGAACGCGTGTGGACTCGGTACGCGACGCTATCAGCTCGTATGACGTGGGGGAAATCACCCTCGCGACGTTGTGCTCCCACACGAGTTTGCAGATTTTCCACGGTGCGCGCGAGGAGGGATTCAAGACGCTCGGCCTCGCTATCGGAACCATACCGAAATACTATACCGCGTACCCCAAGGCCAAGCCCGATGACTTCTTGGTGGTTGACTCTCACCTCGACGTGCTCAAGCACGCCGCCGAATTGCGCGACAGGAACGCGATATTAGTCCCTCACGGGTCCCTCGTCGAGTACCTCGGCGCCGACAACTTTGTGAATCTGGACGTGCCTACCTACGGAAATCGCCGCGTGCTTCAATGGGAGTCAGATCGGCAGAAAAGCAGACAATGGCTCGAAGGCGCCGGCGTGTCAATGCCGCGCGAGGTACGCGATCCGCGAGACATCACGTCACCCGTCATCGTGAAGTACGACGGAGCAAAAGGCGGGCGAGGCTTTTTCATCGCCAACGACTACGCAGACTTCGTAAGAGGTATAGAGCCGGGCGCGGCGTACACGATACAGGAGTTCATTCTCGGCACGCGATTTTACTTCCACTACTTCTACTCACCAATCGCGCAAAACGGTTACAGATTGAGCAAAGGGGCTCTTGAGATGCTCGGCATTGATCGCCGATTGGAGGCAAACGTCGACGAGATCTATCGGGCGGGCCACGTCGCCGTTGAGCCCACGTTCGTCGTCACCGGAAACATCCCTGTCGTTCTCAGAGAGAAGCTGCTCGAACCCGTGTTTGACATCGGGCGCCGCGTCGTTGAAAAATCGATCGAGCTGTTCGGCGGCATGATCGGCCCATTTTGTCTCGAGACGGTGGTTACGGATGCGCTCGAGTTCAAAGTCTTTGAAGTCTCAGCCAGGCTTGTGGCCGGAACTAATCTGTACCCGATGGGGTCTCCGTATTCTGATTACATCTACGACGCCATGTCATGCGGCAGACGCATCGCGCTTGAAATACGAAATGCTTTGCTAACAAATCAACTCACAGACGTCTTGAGTTGAGTTATCTGCACGAGCGGCCTCTCTAACCGCAAAGATATCTGGCGCATCGTTTACCTCAGGGGATCTACGCAGTGCGTTTAATCTCAGTAACGTCAAAAGCAAAATAGGTGAGAGACTCTGAGGGCAAAAGGAATAGCTTGAATTAAAGAGACTGACAATGGATTCTATAACCTATAATCCCGGTGATATTGTCCGAGAGACCACAGAAGAGATTTGTGACATCTTAGGTGATGCATTAGGGACATTTACGGTGGAAAGAACAGTCATAGGGCTATTCTTCACCGGCGTTAAATTAAATAATGGCGCAGGGGGTTTGTGTTTTACGCCGATAAAGGCTATCCCTGAGGCTGTCTGTTGCCCCAGTTCCGCACGGGTCATGCCTGCTTCGGGGAAGCTGAGAAACAGACCAGCCACACAGTTTGTCGATGAAATGTTCAGCGGCAATCCGCTGAAAAAAACCATGGGGATCGCAGTAGTCAATGCTCTTTCCACGATTTGCTGGAAAGAAAAACCACCTGAGACCTATGAAATCATAACAGGTGAAGATGCTCTTGATGAGATGGCAGTGACCGATGACACGCACGTCGTTGTTGTAGGCGCTCTTATCCCGGCCCTAAGAACCTTGAAACAGCGTGGCAAGCCCTTCACTATTCTTGAATTGGATCCGATGACGCTCAAGCAGGATGAGATGAAATATTATGTACCGTACCAAATGGCTCACGAAAAAATCCCCCATGCTGATCTCCTCATTATTACTGGAACTACAATTATCAACGACTCTCTTGAATCTCTTCTCGGTATGATGAAACCAGGCGCCCGCGCTATTGTTGTGGGTCCTACTGCGAGTATGCTGCCAACAGCTTTCTTCAGACGAGGGGTCACTGTTCTGGGGGGTGTCACAGTGACGGACGCAGACAAAGTCCTCGACGTCATCAGTGAAGCCGGTTCGGGGTATCATTTCTTTGGAAAAGGGGCAGAGAGGGTTGTTATTCAATCCCTTCATAAAAAACAGGAGCAAGCAAACCAACGCTGAATTATGAGGATGCGGTAAAAACAATACTGGACAATGTTAAAACGTTGGGGACGGCAAAAAAAGCCCCCCTCGATTGGGTGGGCCGCGCGGCCGCTGAGGGTGTTTATTCTGATTTTGATCTACCCCAATCAGCCATTTCCGACCCTGACGGATAGGCAGCAAGGTCTCAGGATACCAAATGGACCTCTCCGCACAACGCTGTTATTCTCCGCATCTTTGCAACGGCACGAGCCGATTGCGTGTTAAAGCGTGCAATTAATCTTGGTGCCGCCATTCGCATTATGACGGGCGCAGTGCTGCCCAATGGCGCTTACGGTGTTGTCAAATTTGAAGATACCGATGAACCCGTAGACAAGAGCGGACCAAATAAAATGAGAGACGTAGCAGCGCGCCATGGTTCCCGAAGGCTCTCGCACTTCAGTACAGCATGGAACGTTGACGGGCTTATCTTCCGTGTTCGGGATGGGTACGGGAGTTTCCCCGCCGCTATGGCCGCTACGTCAAGCCAAGGTCCGGATTTGAACCGGAGTGTAGCTGCTCTGCAGGCAGCCGCGTAACCGCTCCGCC
>DASPOC010000129.1:0-9308 GCA_035626195.1 Bathyarchaeia archaeon
GATAAAGAGCAACCTCATCGAAAGGATAGGAGAATGCGTTCTCACCGCAGCAACAACTGCTGTCTTCAACGCGCTGGAATCTGAGGAAACCGTGCCCGTCAAACTCCACTTCTTCGGCGACGGCTACGAGTATCAAACCACGGTCGGCGGACGAGACGTGTGGGCAATCCCCATACTCGAAGGAGAATTCATTTGTGAGGAGTCCTATGGCGTGCAAAAAGGCGTTGCAGGAGGCAATTTCTTCATCTACGGCGAGACGCAAGGTTCGGCCCTGTTGGCTGCCCAAGCAGCTGTCGGGGCAATTAAATCGGTTGATGGAACTATAACCCCGTTTCCGGGTGGAATTGTTGCGTCTGGATCGAAGGTGGGTTGTCCAACATATTCAACGTTTATGAAAGCCTCCACGCACCACCGACTTGCTCCGACCCTCAAAGACAAGATACCAGATTCGTATGTCCCAGACGGTGTAAAGTCGATTTACGAGATAGTAATATGCGGCCTAAGCGAAGAGGTCATCGCAGAAGCAATGAAGCGCGGGATGCTTGCCGCAGCGCACGCAAAAGGAATAATAGAGATCTCAGCAGGCAACTATGGAGGAGAGCTTGGACCGTTCAAGTTCAACCTTCACGAGATACTCAGCGATTACGCTGATCAAAAATAACCGCTGCGGCCTCCGTTTGTCGATAGCAGCCTGCAAGAGCCTCAGTCCGGGCAGTAACCAAAAGAGATAAATACAGTCTCCCTTAACTTACGAAAGATAATGGTTCATGGGAACCACTGATTAGTTCTAAGGTGACAGGTGAAGAAAATGGTGAAATTAGGAATCGCGAAAATTGGTAATATCGTCAGCGGTTTGATGACAGATTTGCTGCTCGACGAGCGCGCGGACCGCGAGGACTTCGAAGCGGTGACCGTAACGAGCGGCACGAAGATGAAAGAGGAAGACGCAGAGAAGGTCGTCGAAGCGCTGCTGAAATTTGAGCCAGACTTGTGCGTCGTGGTGTCCCCTAATGCGGCTCAGCCAGGCCCGACAAAGGCACGAACATTGCTGAAAAATGCCGCGAAGAAAGTTGTCGTAATCACAGACTCAGGCAAGCTTAAGGACAAGCTTGAAGAAGAGGGAGGGTTCGGATACATCCTCATAAACGCCGACGCAATGATTGGTGCTCGCAGAGAGTGGCTTGACCCCATAGAAATGGCCATCTACAATGCCGACCTGATGAAAGTTCTGGCCGCGACCGGTACTTTTAGGGTACTCCAAACTGCGCTCGACACGTGCCTCACGGCTATCAAAGAAGGCAAAGAATGCGAGCTACCCAAGATTGTGATGACGGCGGAAAAAGCGACGATCAATGAGTTCAGTAACCCGTACGCCCGCGCAAAGGCGATAGCGGCGTACGAAATGGCCGCAAAAGTTGCCGATGTGAACGTTAAAGCCTGCTTCATGACGAAAGAGTGGGAGAAGTACGTCCCGCTCACGGCTGCATCTCACGACATGATGCGCACTGCCGCTAAGCTCGTAGACGAAGCTCGTGAAATGGAAAAGGCTGACGACACCGTAAAGAGAGCACCTCACTCGAAAGACGGTGCTATTCTTAGCAAGACCAAGCTGATATCAAAGCCTGAGTAATAGCCCTAGCTATTATTCACTTTTTCCTTTTTTTGACCGCGTATGAGAGGCTACCTTATCTTTGTAAGCGGTCTAGTTTGTGCGATCTAGTTTGACCACAGCGTTCCTAGGAAGTACGCTAGTCGAGTATGAACGGGCTCACATAGAGTCCGTCTATCCGTATCAGACGTTTTAAAGAATCAGCCTTAAACGGGATTATCCAGGCGCGTTCCGCGCTGTCCCATCGAGACCCAGGCACTTGCTTTAGCGTGTCTTCGATCTCGTGCGTATCCCCTAGCACCTTGACCCACTTCTTGTTGCGCGTTGCCACGGCCCACGTATTTTGCGAAGACGTGCACAAGCAGTGCACGGTCGGGTGCAATACGACGCCTCCGTTCTTCAGGGCCTCAATCGATGCTCGATTGATCGGAAATCGCCATACCCTGTCCTCTTTGTCCCAGGAGCCCCCTTTTATAGCGCTTGGCTTATTGCGTGCGCTTAGAGTGCTTCCGCGCACAATCAAGGTTGTGCAGTCTTCATCAAGTTCGCACAGAAGCCTGCTCTCTGGGTGGTGTTCCCGCAGCGGCGTGTGCAACGAGTTTCTTTTGAGATCCTGCGGGCCATTTTTTCGCGGCTCTTCGGTCTTCCCGATTCGATCTTCTTGAGAGGTGTCAAGAGTTTTTAGCGCGATCCTCGCGTGCAGCTTAACGTCTTCGTGCGCGCTCTGCGTTGCCGCTTGAGTCAAAATGTCGCGCGCCGCCGAATCCGCGTTGCCAGAGGCGAGCGCAACCGCTTCGAGTGCATCGACGGCTTTAAATCGCTGGTGCTCATTTTCATCATCTAGTGCCTTTGCAAGCACGTCAACTCTCTTGTAACGGGTCAGCCGATCGAAGTCATATTCACCCATCTCTATCACCAGCGATTCGTCTGTTATCTTAATATGTACGGGAGCAAAATATAAATATCTACCTAAACTATGCGCGGGACACGCTCACAGGCCTTCCTAACAGCCTAGGACGCAATATTGAAAACCGTAGCCCCCCGACGCAGTCGTATTGTCGCACATTTCAAGCAAAAAAAAGGCACCTAACGTGAGTCTTGGCTCGAATTGGTTGGATTGTCTGCGTGAGCGCTCGCGGTCTGTTCTTCAGACGACTCTGGCGTTTTGTAGTTGGGAAACATCCATTCGTCCTTTTCGATTGCGCGCATTTGTTCGCACTTTGCTTTTGCAGCCTTTAAAGCGCCGCGCCACGAGCCGTAGTCTTTAACCGCTTTGTTATACACGTCCGGATGTTCTGCTTCGGCACTGATTGCCGACATATCGGAGCGATTTCGGTACAGCGCGATAATGTCCTCAACGACGTCGTAGTTCAGGGCTGCTTCGAGAGCTCTTTCAAGGGTCCCATAAATAAGCTCAGCCACAAGTGTCAATTTTGGATTATCATATAATCCGTCCACCCCGAGCTGCCGAATTTTCTCTCGGATGAATTTTTCAAGCTCAGCGTCCGACATTCATACCCATTACGCCGTATAAGTATAGAAGCATTACGGTGTCAAAAATCGTGTTAAGCGACGGCCAGCGCTTTGAGCTCCGCCTTGCGACAGAAAGCTGCTGTTGCCGGTAGTCACTCGCTTTCGTTCACGTAGTCTTTGGCGGCTTCTAAAGCTCTTATGAGCTGATCGAGTGCGGCAGGCGTGACCTGTATTGCGAAACCGTCTTTTGTCGGATGACTTTCAGTGCCACGCCGAATCCATTTGCGAATGCCGAATACCTTGGTCGCAGTGTCCTCCCTTTGGGAGACGCTGATCCTCAGCGCGACGCTCTTTGAAGTCTCTATCTCAGCGCCCCACAGTTCTTTCCACTCCATGTAGCCTCCTCTTACCATCGTGGCAATCAAATTCTGTTCTCACAATCGGCCGCCTCCGAGCATCCGCGAGATTATCTCGATCAAATCGGGCTCTTTAATTGGTTTCGCGCTGCCCGATGAACGACGAGTGCCCTGTTCCCGTCTCCGTATTTGACGTCAAGGCACGAACAATCCGCTTTGTGAGCATCTGTGTGATTAGTGTCGCACTTGTTTAAAGTAAGTTGCACGCGCAGAGCGTGAGCAACACCAAAACCTCTGATGCGCGATCGTCGATCTCGTGCACTGGCTTTTTTTGAGCCGACGACCAGAGCACAGATGGCAAGAGCTACCTATAAATGCAAGCTGACCGAACGTCTCGGCCTCAGCGATGGCAACGCCGCTGCTCACCATCTCAAACGTCTTAAGAAGCGAGCAGTTCTCACGCGATACACGATTCAAATCGATTGGCGGAATGTCGGTTTTCCGGCAGATTTCGTCATTCTTGCTGAATCGGATGAAAAAGCGGCGCTCTTTGCGTTGGAAAGCACCTCGTCCTTCTTCAGGACTATTACGAAAAGCACTTTGGGAACGTGCCGCTAGTGCTAACCTCTTCTGGGTAAGTACTGCTGAGAGACATAAGTTATAGTTACTGCGACAAAACAATGCTTGCGATAGCCGGCAGTGCGACAAGTGATCTCGATATTGCCCTCTTTCGGGAGAACTACATAACTCGAGCATTGACGGCATATAAACGACGCTTATGACGACGCCATACAAAAGTCTGGACAGCTTCGTGATACCGAGCGATGCCATCGACGCCTCGCGCCATCTTGGAGACCACGGGCGCATATGAAGAATAGATGAGTTGGATGTCCAAGTGTTGAGTCCCAACCACGTTAAATAATCGTGCTTTCCCCAAAACCAGACAGGAAGTTTCTGATTCTTGGAGTGATGAACCTAACAAACAAGTAAAAGACGAAGACGATGGCTGTTATGAAGAAGCTCACTGGGTACGGCTCAAAAAAAGCAATAAAAAGCCCCAACCACGTTGCTATCAAAGCAATGATTACAGAAATAATTATGACTCGCCCCGGTCGTTTTGCCAATAGCTGAGCCGTCGCAGCTGGCGTGACCATCAATGAGAAAATGAGGAGGACACCAACTACTTGAACCGCAAAAGACGTTGCGACCGCGACTAGGAGCATGAAAATTATGCCGAGCAAAACCATGGGCATTCCCTTCGCCTCCGCCACATCTTCATCGAGCGATGCGAACAAGAGAGGCCGGTATACGAGCGAGATGAGAACCAGAATTATCACGCCGGCGACGAGGGTTAAAAGGACATTGCTGAAACTGACGCCCAGGATTTCTCCAAACAAGATGGAGTACGCTTCAGTTGCATAGCCGGTGTAGAGGCTGAGGAACAACACACCTAGACCAAGCGTAAATGCGAGAACTATTCCGATTTCGGCGTCGCGATTGGCGGCGCGTCGGCCAAGCGCGGCTATCCCAAGTCCGCCTGCGCTTGTGAAAAGGAGAAGACCGTAAATTGGACTGACCCCGATTAATACGGCCGCCGCTGCCCCAGAGAAACCAATGTGGGAGAGCGCGTGCGCCGCAAATGAAGAACGGCGCAACACAACGAAGTAGCCAACAATGCCCGCGAGGATTGCGACTACTGTTCCTGCCTCGAAGGCGTGCTGCATGAACTGGTACTGAAGCATCTGTTGCAGGTCGATCCATGGATTAATGTTGAAGGTCATTCTGGTTGACACCGGTGGCTATCTTCAATGCCTACAATTGCAATGTTGCCCCTAGAGTCTCGAAGAACCTCAACTTGAACCCCGAACAAAGCCGAGAGACTTGCTGACGTCAATACCTCTTTCGGCGTCCCGGTCGCCACCTTGCCGTTAGCGATGTAAATCACCTTATCGAGATACGGCAAAAGAGGATTGATGTTGTGGGCGATCAAAAGCGCAGTGACGTTGCGCGATCGAACTACACCATTTATAAGCTGAAGCAATTCTCTTTCGCGCCTCATGTCAAGATTCGACAAGGGTTCATCGAGCAAAAGGAGAGTGGGTTCGCTTACCAGCGCCTCTGCCAGAAATATCCTCTGCAGTTCTCCGCCCGACAAGACGCCGAGCGAGCGATGAGCCAAGTCCGTAGCTCCAACGTCTCTCAGCACGTCAAGAGCAGCTTTGCGGTCTTCGTGGGAAAACAAGCCCAGACCCCATTTTTTGCCGGAGAATCCGAGTCGCACAAGCTCAAGAGATTCAAGATTTGTGTCATCGTCGAATATATGACGCTGAGGCACGTAACTAATCTGTGGGTTGCCGCGTTTGGGCACTGCATCGAATATCTTAATCGTGCCGCTGACGGGTTGCTGCAAACCAAGGAGCAAACGAAACAGGGTTGTTTTGCCCGCTCCGTTAGGCCCGATCACCGCTACAAACTCGCCGCGATTAATTGAGAAACTGGCGTCTCGCCAAACTATGCTGTCTTGGTAGCCCGCCACTAGCTTCTTGGACGTGATGACCTCGTACTGTGCACTCATTCGTTATTTCCCAAGGGCTTCCTGGTTAAGCGCGTTCTGAAGAATGATTAACTGCGCATTCATCCAGACTTGGAACGAGACGTCCGGCGGTTGGATGGTCTCCGTCACTGGAACGATCGGAATGTTATGTTGAGCGGCCAATGCTTTGGTGTTCTGAGTAAGCGGCGTCACCGTTTGCGCGTTGTAGACCAGCACTTTAACGGTTCCGTTCGTAATGAGCTCATCGAACTGCACGATGCTCTGCGCTGGGGGATCGTTTCCTTCGGCGACAGCTGCCATGAATGCGGGAGGAGACACAAGGTCAAGACCAGTGGCGTTCGCCAGATACGCGAAGATGCTCTCTGTTGATGCTACTTTCACGCCTCCAAACTGTTGTTTTATCTCAGCGATACGCCCGTTGTATACCGCAAGCGATGCTTTCAACGCATCATACTGCTGTGTATAGTATGAAGCATGAGAGGGATCTATCGAAACAAGATCCTGATCCATAGCCTTCACTGTTTCATTCACATAAGTAGGACTGTACCAGAAGTGGGGATTGGCATCACCCGTCTGGTTTATGAGTTCCTGCACGTTTAAGACTACTTGATGTGGAGTATTGCTTGATGCTATAAGCTGCTGAGCCCACGTGTCATATCCGGCTCCGTTAATAATTACGAGCTGGGCATTTGCTATCGCCATGGCGTTAGCGGTATTGCTTTCGTATTCGTGAGGGTCAGCATTGGGGTCTGAAACGATGCTCGTCACACTAACCCGTGTTCCGCCAAGCTGAGTTATCAGACTGCCCCAGAAATTTTCGGCGGCAACGACGTTTATCACTCCGCTAGAACTTGTGGTGCTGGAAGTTGTGGGGTTTAAGAGGTAAATGCCTGCGAAGGCTCCCGAGACAATCAACGCAACCAAAACGGTTGCAATAATTACATAACTAGTTTTCCTCATTATCTGCCCTTTCTGCACGTGCTTCGTAGTTAGCCAAGTCTCCGCTGGCGAACGGCGCGTTTACCTGAAAGATCGCAAACGATGCTGCTGCCAGCGTCGCCATGATGCTGAGCCGCTCTGCGATGATCTGCCGGCGCGCAAGAAGAAAGGTTGCCATAATGAGCGCGGCCGCCAGGATCCAGCAAAAGGTTAGCCACTGAATCGAAAAGGCCCCGTCCGGCAAATGAATAGGCGCCATTGACAATTCCTGCGTGGTGCGGCGCCGCGCACTGCACAGCGCCATCTTACGCGTGAATGTCTTATCCTACTCTAGATATATAAATATACTCCTCTAGCTAGAGTAGGACTGAGCAGCAATACCGGCCACGTTCGCGAAGAGTTCACTCCGGCGGCTGCACGAGCAATTCGACTTGCCGCCGTAGCGCCTTGAGAGCTGCGTCAAGCTGTGCCGCGTACGCTCGGAGCATTTCGTCGATTTCGCGTTGTTTTTTCCAATCTTCGATACCCTGCCGCACTTCGCTGAGCCGTTCCTTGGGTATGTAGCGCCACTTTCCGTGTTGCCGTGAGGGCTCAAAATAGTAGTAGGGGCCGTGCAACGCGCCGGACCTACAGCGACAGCTCCCTTTGCCGCATCGCATGTGCCGCTTTCGTAGTGAGCCTGGAAGCGGGTTCAACGCAGCACGCTTGTCAGTTAGTGTGGCAATATTATTGATGAGTTCGTTACTCTGGTGCAGCAAACGTCTCACACTAGCGATCTCCGTGCCGGCACCAATTATATCCCCCAACGCCATAGTCAAGCCCCCGCGATCATCTGTCATCATGATAACATTGCATTACCTATACTAAACATATTTCAATTCGCCCACTGACTTAATGATGTGGCGTCTCACTCGTTCAAATCGATCCTCTCAAAAACCGAAAAACTGCGCTTAAGCACTTATGGGTTACATCTTGCGAGTTCGGATATCAAATAGGAGTGAACAAAATCGTTATAAAGCTACAGCAGCTATTCCTACGAGAGAGTTCTCAGGTCATGCGCGCGTTTTATATCGGTCGCTTTCAACCGTATCACTTCGGACATCAAGAGGTCCTCGAAGAGATAGCTCGCGAATGCGAAGAGATCATCATCGGTGTCGGTAGTGCTCAGCTGAGTCATACGTTTTCAGATCCATTTACGGCCGGCGAACGAATATTAATGATCACGCGCTCGCTAAGAGATCTTGATGCCTTACTGTACGTGATACCAATTGAAGATATCCGCAGAAATGCGGTATGGGTATCGCACGTAATGGCAATGACGCCTCTTTTTGACATTGTTTACACTAACAATCCGTACGTTATCCGACTCTTCAACGAGGCGCGATTTGAGGTCAAGTCGTCTCCGCTCTATCAACGTGAAGTGTACTCAGGCTCAGAGATTCGAAAAAGGATGCTGCGTAACGAACCGTGGCAGCATCTCGTCCCGCAAGCTGCCGTAGAGGTCATTGAACAAATCGACGGCGTGAATAGGCTAAAAGAGGTGTCTAGAAAGGATAAGACGTCTGATCTTAGCACGCTGTAAACGCGTCTGCCTTGCTTTTCACGAAGTACCGCGCCAGCATATGCTCAGAGGTATCCCCAGCAAATGAGCAAGTGCGGCCACCATCAAAAGCGCGCCGCCTCAGAGTAAGATCATGGATAACCTAGATTTCAGACTAGTGGCCCGTTCGACTAGACGAAATCCGGCTCTCGCCTCTACGTGGTCTTGTCGGAGGCATATAGCATCACAAAGCGCAAAAGGTTCGGTTGCCGCAAGATACTGCAAAGAACGTAATTGCGCGCGTCCTCATTTTCCGCAAACGAACAAAAAAAGTTGTGATGCTTTTGGCAAGGTTCCGCAAGGCAACAAAAAAGCCACAAGATGCTGAAAAGCGCGTTCTTCGCTTAAGCAAGAACGCTGCTCACTCCTGATCCAAGCACCTCGCTGGGGTCAGCGTTGCGTTATATTAACTAAGCGAACGACGTAGTTGTCGCCAATTTGCTCCCACTTATAATTGTATTCGTACTGCGGGAACTTGTTTTCGAGTTCCTTCAGCTCGAGAAGTCGTCGGTCCAAGCAGCGCTGTGATTTACAGACGAACACAAACCTCCATTTTGGAAGCGCTCGCGGATCGTCAATAAGCTTCGCCATGAGAAAAAGGCCTCATTGAATCACCACGCAGTGGGGGTAGCCACGCGTCGCTAGAGTCTTCAGCGTGAGCTACGGGGGCGGGCGTTCTTTCTCGATCTCTCCACGAGCAAATGGTAGCTTTTGCGAGATAACGGTTGTGGGAACTGTTGGAGCCGGCTCGTGCTAACGCTCTTACCACAGTGCGAG
>DASPOC010000130.1:0-7236 GCA_035626195.1 Bathyarchaeia archaeon
GCCAAGGGTGGTCATCGTGGCCAAGGCCTCAGCATCATTTTCTGCCTCGCCGATAGCATGGCCGATACCGATATTCCAGTAACTCGAACCAGGAACGATCATTTGACCAATGAAGAAGAAGTGATTGATCGAGTCGAATGCGTGAATGGCGCCAGCGCGTCGCATCGTTACGACCGCAGCGCCGACCTTACGCTGAAACATATCGCCGTTGGCGCGCGCTACCATCCCAGCGCGGTCAATAAGGGCTTTGAGTTCAGGCGTTATGTCAGCGAAGTACGTCGGCGAACCTAAGATGATCCCATCTGCACGGAGCATCTTGACGATGTACTCGTTGACCGCGTCATCAGTCACGACACAGCACTGGTCGCGCGTTTCGAAACACTCCGAACACGCGATGCAGCCTTGAATTTGCGTTCCTGCGAGCTGGACGAGTTCGATCTCGATACCTTCTCGTTTAAGTTCGCGAAGCGCCTGCTTAATGAGAATAGCGGTGTTGCCGTCCTTGCGGGGACTACCGTTAAAAGCAATAACCTTCACTGAAATACCCCCTCTGTGCTTGTGGCTAAATTGAACGATTCTTTTGTACAACGACTGCAAATCATTCTTATAATTGTTGCTCAGATTTTTGCAGCGCTTCGCTCTCTGCCGGCTCTGCTTACCTGTGCGTCACGTGTTCAAAACTGTTTAAGCCTTGCGCGAAACTGAGCAGCTGCCATTTCGTGCTCCTGTTACTCAGTGTTGAGAAAGAAAAGTGTAAACTATTTTATAATGCCGTCTCTTTTAAAGCAACGCAGCCCCGACCGTCGGCTTCGCTGCTATTAGCTGGAAATGGGCTTATCTGCACACCACAGGTCATCTTTTACTGCGTGTTCATTCTTTGCTATGCAAAATGGACACAGAGTGTAGCCGTTGAATGGGTTCATTCGCACGGGTTTACCGCAACGGGTACATATTAACACTTCTGCCTCGGTCATGTTAGAGCCCCCCTCTGCTTGCGATATCCTAATTTTGTAGGTGAGCTTTCGCCACTCTTCGCATTTAAGCTTTTCGGAATTCTGTTATTTCGCGTCGTAAAACGCTAACCGAGGCGTTTTATAAGCCCTAAATCCGTTTTTTCAAATTGAAATGATTTTTTGACAGAATGCGCCCTACAGTGCCGCGCTTAGGTTTAAAGAACTCAAATGCGACCAGCATTGGTGATTGCACGGCGCGCTATTTAATCCGATCCACGTGCTGCCGCGAACGGGCTAGCAAAGCTGCCAGTATGTCCCGACACCAAGCGGTCAGACACTGTGAAGTTCTGTATATATACGACGAGTCTGATACAGTCGTACTAAGGAAACTTTTCAAGGAGCGGGTTTGCTCAAGAGTGCAGCCAGGATCCCACGCGCCACGTGCCGGCTTTTTGGCACAATAAAGGCCATAGGCAACATCAAAGACAGCGTCATTCTCGTCCACGGCCCGAAGGGCTGTGTTTATCACATTAACTACATACTCGGGATGCGAGGCGACAAAACATCCAACGTCTATTCGACCTGCATGGACGAAAAAGACGTCATTTTTGGCGCCGCTGAAAAACTAAAGAACGCGATTGACGAATTAGATAGCGAGTTTAGCCCCGCGCTCATTGCTGTGCTGTCGTGCTGCGCTTCCAGTATTATCGGCGAAGACGTTGAAAGCGTCGTACGAGAAGTCCAGACGAACGCAAAGGTGCTGGGAATCGATTCTGGAGGCTTTGAAGGTGATTACCGATCCGGGTACAGCGAGACGCTCAGGCGACTCGTTGAAGCGCTTGTTGAGCCGCCGCGGACGCATGATACGCTGTCGGTGAACCTGATAGGCATGCTGAGGGCGGGTCCTGATCTTAAAGAGCTCAAGCGTGCCTTGGCGCTCATCGGCGTTCGCGTTAATGCGGTCCTCACTGCGGGTGCCACGGTGCGCCAAATCGAGCACATCGCCTCGGCGAGATTGAACGTCGTCGTTTGCGAGGCCACGGGTACGGATGCTGCAGAGCAGTTGGAGGGGCAATTCGACATGCCGTTCATCATCGAAGAACTCCCCATCGGGCATCAGGCAACGAGGCGCTTTCTCGCCCACGTGGCCAACGCGCTTGGCGCGCCCGTGGATCTGGACGCCTCGTGTCCAGCCTTAGTCGCGGTTCCTCCCGTGGTCGGAAGACGGGTCGCGGTGATCGGCGGTCCGACGCGCGCAATCGCCGTCACAAATTTCCTAAAGGAGTGCGGTATCGAACCAGCGCTGATTGTATCCGACTTTGACGTCAATACAGCAGCACGGTTGAGCGAGCTCGTTAGTGACCGCTGCGAGGTGCTCATCGCACCCGAGCACGAGACCATCCTGGAACGATGCAAAGCGCAGCGCGTCGATCTCATCGTGGGCGGCATGCTCGAACGCCCAATCGCATCGCGCCTCGGTGCCGATCACCTCGACATCATGCACGGGAGCGAAAAAACCGTCGGCTTTGCTGGCGCCGATGCACTCCTCAAACGGCTGCGGGGGGACGAAAAGCTGTGATCACAGAAGGATGCTTGGTGAAAAATAAGGAGATCCGCGGGACGGTTGGTGCAGTCATCATGTACAGTCAGTGCGCGTGTGCGCTGACTGCAGGTCACGTTATTCGCTACGGCAACGGCGCCGTCGGCACGAAAGTCATCGTAGACGGGTACGACAGCACCGTCGTTCGGCTGCTTAATGATTACGATCTAGCGCTGATCGACGTCCCTCCTGAGCACGCGACGCTCTCTGTAATAGGGCGTGCTAGTTTCGGGCCGGCGGAGCTCATCACGTATGACCGGCATATCGACTGCCGAGTTGTCGATACGGGGAGAAACCTCAACAGGTTTGCATTTCCGTGCGCGGACATGCCGCTGCCAGGAGATAGCGGTGCGCCGATTGTGCAGCAGGGCGCCGTCATCGGGCTGCTTTCATCGATCTTGTACAACAACTGCACGGGTCTCGGCATATCCTCCGAGGTCTTCGGCAATCCCTCGCGTTTGAAATAGCCAAATTACGCGCTACACCTTCGGCCCAGAAGCGGCTAAGTGCTCATATCCCTCGGCCTCGAGCTCCTGCATGACCCCGTCTACGTCTAGCTGCATTCCCGACTTGATAACTGAGCCGATTATGGTGTAAGGAATCGGGATGGCATTTAATCGCTCGCGTTTTGCTGTAAACAAGAGCTCATAATCACCGCCTCGGTATAGTGCGAGGGTCAACTCGTCAGGCCGGTCGCGGCTCACCGATTTTGCGGCGTCACTCACTGGTAGATCAGCTGCCAGTAGGCAAAAGCCGCAATTACTTGCCCTTGACAGCTCATACAAGGAAAGACTGAGCCCGTCGCTCGTATCGATGAGAGCGGTCACCGCACCAGACGCGGCAAGCGCCTGGCCGTACGCTATTCTCGGCTGGGGCTCGAACAATTTTTTAAGGGCACGTCCGCGCAAGAGGTGATCTGCATATCTGCTGTCGAGCAACATCCGCACGCCTGCGGCAGCGAGGCCTAGTTCGCCAGTCACGCAAATAGCATTCCCGGGTTTTGCTCCGGCCCGCGTCAACATCTTGTCCTGTTGTACACGGCCTATGGCGGTGCCCACGAGCGTAAGTTCATCGTGCTCATCTGTGTCGCCGCCAATAAGCGTAGTCCCATTTTGCGTGCAGCACGCGTTGCAGCCACGCACGACGTCAAGCGCAAATGCGACGTTGGCCGCGCGCGGAATTCCCACGGCCATCGTCACGCCGAGGGGGTCTGCGCCCATCGCGGCGATATCGCTCAAGGTTGCGGCGGTGGCCATCCACCCGATCTGATACCCGCTCATCTCGCGCGGGAAGTGCGTTTTTTTGTGCAACATATCGGTCGTAACGACCAAATAATGGTCATCTAACGCGATCGCTGAACAATCGTCCGCTCCAGGACAGAGCACTGTCGTGCAGTCAATCAGCTTAGCTAACTGCTTCACGAGCGCCCGCTCACCAAGTTCACCGACTTTCACGCTTTGCCACGTGAGCTTTTATAGCCAATAAGCGCTTCTACTCTTCTGCGCAGTAGCAGCTCCCAGGTTGATATCTATGCAGGTGTTCCCCGAATGCATCCCGTGTCTAACATCGCGGGTATTGTATGAGGCGAAGCTGTCAAGCACTGACTTTGCGGCGCAGCTCAAAGCGGAAGAAGCTACAATCAAAACGATGTGTCGGATGGGCTTCGAAGGGCCTATAGCACTTCTTTCGACTGAGGTGCACAGAGCGGTGTACCGCATACTTGGCGATGACGATCCCTACCGACACGTGAAACGACTCGCCAACGAGACCGCAGTAAAACTCTTGCCGACCGTGCAATCGCTCATCCAAACGGGCAGTGATCCCTTTCGCAGCGCCGTCATCGCGGCAATTATTGGAAACACCTTCGATTTTGGTGTGCTCGGTTTTGAAGTGGCAACAGATGATTTTGAAGAGGAGGTCGCTACAATCTACCGACACGGGCTGGACATCGATGATACTGACGCGATGAAACCGCTCCTCAATGACGTCGTTTACGTGGCCGATAACGTAGGCGAGATCGTTTACGACGGATTGCTCATAGAGCAAATGCGCAAGCTCGGGGCACGCGTGACTCTCGTCGTTCGCGGGGGACCCATTCTCACAGATGCCACTATCGAAGACGTTTGGGAGTTCGGGCTGGACAAGGTGGCCGATGAGGTTATCACGACGGGTTCGAACGCGATTGGCATAAAACTCGACGAGATCCCGGCTGAGTTAAGGGACATTTTGCCTCGCGCTTCGCTTATCATCGCCAAGGGGATGGCTAATTACGAAATGTTGTCAGAATATCCCTTCAAACCCGTCGCCTATTTAATGCGCGTGAAGTGCGCACCTGTTGCACGATCAGTGGGAGCTCGTGTGGGTGATTTCATTGCGAGGCTCGTTCCGTGATATGAGGCGTCTAGCGCATGAATATTAGAGCAACCACGAGGAAAGCAACCGCGTTATTGAGCACGTGCAAGGCGATTGGGGCCATCAAATTGTCGGTCTTCTCGTACACGTACGCGAGCACGACGCCGATCACGAACAGTTGAACGGCGGCGAGCGGTTCCAAATGGATGGCCGAAAAGAGTGCAGCACTCATTACGATAGCATACCAAGGCTTAAATCGGTCTCTAAAAGCTTTATAGAGGTACCCTCTAAATACGATTTCTTCCGCTATAGGGGCTATAATAACCCCGGACAAAAGAACGAGGGGCAACAGACCTGATACGGTCGCTGACTGTGACAATGCCTGCTGCGTCGGGTCGGCGCCGAAATGTTGTTGGATCGGATAGCCGGCGATATCTGTAAGGATAAACGCAACAAAGAATCCCACTACTCCGTAAAGAAGCGCTTTCGGCAATTTCTTCGTCGTCAATCCAAGCGAAGAGAGCCTCTCTTTGTAGAAACTGAGAACAAGTGCTACGATCAGCGCAACGGAAAGGATGTCAGCGACGATCAGCAACCAAAAGGTCCCCGCGGTGATCATTCCTGAAGCTGTGTTGACGACTTCGCTGGAAGAAATTACGCCCGCGCGAATAAGAAGCGGCGGTAAGAACAGGGACACGCTCAACTGACCCACGAGATAGAGCAGTACCCCCAGCACGATAGACCATTTCTTGCGCGCTGGCGTGCGAGACGCATAGACGTCGTACGGGCTTGTGGGATGGAATTCATCCCAGTCGATGGCTTCGAGCGACGTGTCGTTCTCGTTATCTGTAGGCATTGTGTTCCGTTCCTAGCTAACATGGCTACCTCATTATATACCCTTGCCCAGCGCAGGGCGCATCCATTGACGCGCAAAAGTGGTGGGCAACGCGACCAGAGCGTCCGGCGGTATCTTTATGAGCTCAAGCGCGCATATTATTTTCACGGACAAGTAAACAACTAGGTGATTACAAGATATGAAAGGTAAGTGGGGCAGTGACCTAGGGTTATCAGCCCGCATGGTGCTGACCATGATTTTGCTTGGGCTCGTGTACGTCGCGTTTATCGGCATCATCTTGCTCTACGTGCAAAACATTGCGGTCATAGTCGTTTTTGTGGCACTGTTTCTGGGAGCGCAGTACTATTTCTCAGATCGAGTTGTGCTCGCCACGAGCGGAGCGCACATCGTTAGTGAGGGCGAAGCCCCCGAGCTCCACAGCGCGATCGAACGCCTGTGCGCCATGGCTGATCTTCCAAAGCCGAAGGTAGCTATAGCAAACAGTGCTGTTCCAAACGCTTTTGCAACCGGGCGCAATCAGAACCACGCAGTGGTAGCTGTCACAAGTTCACTCCTCCAACGACTGGAGGAGACGGAAGTGGAGGCTGTGCTTGCGCACGAGTTGTCACATGTCAAGAACAGGGATATGCTCGTTATGACTATCGCGAGCTTCGTCACGACGATTGCGGGTTTCCTCATGCGCTTCTGGTTCTTCATGGGCGTAGGTGGCAACCGGAGGGATAACAATATCTTTCTTTTCTTCATCGCGCTGGCCGCGATATGGATCATTAGTTTCCTCATCACTCGGGCGCTCTCGCGCTACCGCGAGTACGCGGCCGATCGCGGCTCTGCCATCATCACAGCACACCCGGCAAATCTTGCTAGTGCGCTGCTCAAAATCAGTGGCTACATCGAACGCGTTCCAACGGAGGATATCCGCAAAGTTGAGGGTATAAGCCAGTTCTTCATCATACCGGCAATATCGAGAGGCTCTGTCCTAAACATCATATCGACTCATCCGCCCATTGAAAAGCGGATCGAGCGACTGCGGCAGATGGAGGCGCAACTCGCGGGGCAGACTGCCTAACGGCATGCAAGCTTCAGCAGCCAGGGCTGCCATCTCTGAGTTCGACGATTTCAAGAATTTCGGCCATATCGCGAATCTCAAAATCAGGGCGTATTCCAGGCTTTGGCTTGCGCTGCTTTTTATTATACCATATCGCGGTGAGTCCGGCGTTTTTTGCGCCGGAAACATCAGAGGTGATCGTATCCCCGACGTAGGCAGTCATTTCCTTTTCTACACCCATCTTTTGGAGAGTCTCGTCGAAGATCCGCCGATGTGGTTTGTATACCCCGAACTCCTCTGAGGTGACGACTGTTTCAAATAGGTCGGCGGCTCCGTTGAGGTGAGTCGAAAGCTCCTCAGTGTCACCATTTGAAACCATTCCGAGGTGATATCCGCTTGCGTGGAGTTTTTTGAGCGTCTTTTTGACGTT
>DASPOC010000131.1:0-46133 GCA_035626195.1 Bathyarchaeia archaeon
AAGGATCCACACCGCCACAAGGTGCCGCAGCACAAGATAAACGAGCTGCTTGTCAGCTACGCTCGTCAAGGCAAGACCGTCGTGCGGCTCAAAGGAGGCGACCCATTCGTGTTTGGTCGGGGCGGAGAAGAGGTAGAGGAACTCGTGACCCACGGCGTCGACGTGGAGGTGGTGCCCGGCATTTCATCGGCGATCGCCGTTCCTGCATATGCTGGTATACCCGTCACGCACAGAGACTACGCCTCAAGCGTCACCATTATTACGGGTCACGAGGCGGCGGGCAATCGGTTGCAGTGGGAAGTCCTCGCACAGCTTGATGGCACCCTCGTCGTACTGATGGGCGTGGGCACACTCGCAGAAAACGTCTCGAACTTGGTCGCGCGTGGAAAGGACGGGCAAACGCCTGCTGCAATCATAGCACAGGGCACGACGCCACGCCAGAAAGTCGTCGTCGGGACTCTCAACGACATCGCATGTAAGGCCACAGATGCCGATTTAAAATCCCCAGCGGTGCTAATCATCGGCGACGTGGTCAAACTCAAACACATCCTACAGCCAAGCGATGAAGACGCTAGCAATCATTCGGCCTGACAAGCAACTTGAGGATTCGAAGAAAGTTGTCGAATCCTGTGGGTACGACGTGCTCGCGACCACAATGGTCGAAATTGTGCCCATACGAGACTTACTCTGGCCTACGTTCTTGGACGAACTCAACACGGGCCACGTTGACTACGTTGTGATTACGAGCGCAAACGGCGCGCGTACCTGCGCGGAACTCAGATTGAATGCGGCAAGCTTTCCGTCTTCAACGGGCGTGGTTGCCATAGGTCCCAAGACAAGGAGCGCATTACTCAGAGCACATTTCCGCGTCGACCTGATGCCGTCAGAGTATAGCTCACGAGGCATCGTTCAAATGCTGAGCGATGTTGCGCACAAGAACATATGGGTCTTGCGCAGCGCTTTTGGCAGCTCCGAACTAACAGAAGGGCTTCAGAATAGCGGTGCCACCGTGAACGAGATCGTGTTGTACACCCTGAAAAAGCTCTGTGGCCAGCAGCAACGTGACTTCATACGCGAGCTGGTAGAAAGCGACGTCGCCGGCGTTCTCTTTACGAGCGCGATGACTGTGCGCGCCCTGTTCGAATGCGCCGACCGAATAGGAATCAAAGAACACCTCATCGAGAGACTCGCGAATCTGGTTGTCGGCGCCATCGGAAGGCCGACGGCAGAAGCACTCGGGAGTTACCAAGTGCACGTAGACGTCATACCGAGCAACGCGACATTCCGAAAGCTCGTTTCAACGGTCCACGCAACATTAACTGATAGCGCTCCGCAATAAATCAGGGGAGGCTCTGTGGACATACTCTTGGCCGAATATGCCAGCGCGATGCTTCCCCGTCTCGCTGAAGCGGGGCGAGCCATGCTCGAAACGCTGAAAGGAGGCTTTCAACGCAGCGGACACGTCGTCCACGTGCCGCAACTTTGCACAGGCGACGCTGACACATTTTGCAGCCTGGTGGAACAGCTAGCACGATCCTGTGACGCAGGGATGATTATCGCACCCGACAATGTCCTATACGATTTCACCGCGCTTGTGGAACAGCACACAACGAATCTCGGGTGTCCCGCGGAGGCGGTGAGGAGAGCGGCCGACAAACTCAGCGCGTCTATCGCGCTCGGGGAAGGATCACTAACCGTTCCCGAAATAAACCCTCCGACAGGCCCTTACGTTCTGAAGCCACGCTACGGCTGCGGCGCAGAAGGGATCAGGGTCGTCGAAACGTTCGAGGCTAACAGCGTGGACGAGAACACGCTTGTTTCGAAGTTCTTGACGGGAGACCACATAAGCGTAAGCCTTATCATTGGCAGGACAGCACTTCCGCTATCGATCAACAAGCAACACCTTCGCATAGATGACGCGATCCATTACGTCGGGAACACGACGCCGTACGCAGTCCCTAATGGGAACAACGTTATTAATCTGGCGGTCAGAGCCGCACAGCTGCTGGGGTGCCAAGGGTACGTCGGCGTTGACATCGTGCTTCAGCCCGACGGTGTCGTTAACATCGTCGACGTGAATCCACGCCCGACGACAGCCATCGTCAGTGTAGATAAAGTGATAGGAAACGTTGCCGATTTGATTCTCAAAGCGCGATTCGGTCAAGAATTACCGGCGCGTCTGACCCCACACGGCACGCACACTTTCCGAACCAACTGCGGAACCATCTAGTCCCGTTTGAACACCCAAATGGCCCTAAGTGATACGATTGGAATCGACATCGGGGGAGCAAACACAAAAGTAGCCTCCGCCAGCGGGAAGGCGAGAAGCCAGTACCTGCCATTGTGGCGAGACAACGACCTCGCCGGCGAGTTGCGACGCATAAGGGAAGATTTTCAGCCAAAACACGTCGGCGTCGTGATCACAGGAGAGCTCGCAGACGCGTTCACGAGTAAGAAGGAAGGGATCTGCTCGATCGTATCTTCAGTCGACTCAGTTTTCGCGAGGCCGTGCTATCTAAACGTTCGCGGCCAGTTGACGCGGCGGGTCGCTGAGGACGAAGCCCTCTTGTACGCCGCGTCAAACTGGACAGCTTCAGCCGCGTTTGTTGCACAGCGTGTCACTGACTGCATATTCGTTGATATGGGGAGCACGACGTGCGACGTGATTCCCGTGCGAGACGGAAAACCCGTCGCTATGACAACGGACTTTGAACGGTTGCGCGAGCGCGAGCTCATCTACACCGGAGCGCTCAGAACCAATATCGCGACCATTTTGCGGCTTGTCACCCTCAATGGAGAGAACTATCGGCTAGCTTCCGAACTGTTCGCGATTACCGCCGACGCCCATCGCATCCTCGGTAACATTAGGGCCGAGGATTACTCGTGCGACACGCCAGATGCCCGTCCGCGCGATCTGGAGGCCTGCTATCGAAGGATCGCAAGAGTCCTGCTTTGTGACGTGCGTGAGCTAGGCTGGGAGAACGCTCGGGACATTGCCCGACAGGTAGAGCGCACCCAGATCGATGAGCTTGCCCAAGCCCTCGCTTTTCAATCGCGCAAACACGACTTAAACGCAGTCGTGGGCGCGGGCCTTGGAGAGTTTCTCATAGCTAAAGCCGCCTCAAAAGTGAGACTTGAGTGCCGAGTTCTCTCACAGCAGTACGGCAAAGAGCTTTCAAAAGTGTTCCCAGCGTTTGCTGTAGCCAACTTGGCGCACGACGCGTTTGAGCGGCAATCGACTTATTACCTGTGAAAGCCTGCGCACGAGAAAATGCGGCACAAACGTGACAGATTGCTGATCGACAATCTTAGATTTGTTATGTGAGTCCTGCAGCTAGCACAGTCATTGTGCTCGAAGCTCTATCGCCTCCGCCAAACTGTGACACACAATTGTGTTCACGCGGCCTTATACCGCTTTTTCGCGCAAAAGAGAGTAGGCGGCAACAGGCATGGTCACGAATTTAGGGTGTCATTACGAGGTACATTTTTGGTGCCTGTGCGCCGCCCACGATCCCAACGGCCGCAGAGGCGCAGAACGACTAGCAAACGCAGTAAATTACACCCGGCGCCCACGCGTGAACGACACTAACACGTCGCGCACGTGGACACTGCCCTACACTTTCGACGCTGCAGAGGCGCGCGAAGAGGAAATGGCGAGCACAAATTTTTCGGGGGATCATGATGTTTGGGGATATACCAAATTACCTCACGAGTAACGGGGCCTATGGCATCAATGCAGAACCCTGCACAAAACTGCTCGGTGAATTCGGGCTCGGAGAGAAGGAAGCCCAGCTCTACGTGCACTTGCTGAAGTACGGGCCGAAGCGTGCTGGCGATCTCGCACGATCCCTTAAAACGTATCGCCTACAAATTTATCGAAAACTTGCAAGCCTCGTCAATAAGACCATGGTGACCGCAAAGAGGGAAAGCCCGGCTGTCTATGCCGCGATGAATTTGGGCGATGCGCTCGATGCCGTGCTGCTCCCCCGCCAACGCGAGCTTCGTCGGATGGAGGAGATAAAGAGGGAGCTCGGTGTGCTTGTGAATGGCACGCAATTCCTTGCCTCTGACGAAACTCGCTCATCTAAGGCTCTCGCACTCGACAGCGAGCAAGCACTTACCAAGCTGCTGAATGAGTTCGGGCTCGGACAGAAGGAGGGCCAGCTCTATGTGCACTTGCTGAAGTACGGGCCGAAGCGTGCTGGCGATCTCGCACGATCCCTTAAAACTTACCGCGAGGACGCTTATCGCCGATGCACAAAATTGATTGACGCAGGTATGATCGTGAAAAGCGCGGGGGACACGTCGCGCTACACACCTATAGACCTTAATGAGGCGGTCGATGCCGCGCTCACGTCCCGCCAGCGCGAGCTGCGTCGGTTGCAGATGGTCAAGCATGAACTTGTTGTGGAAACGAGCGGCACGCTCAGCCGCAGAGCAAACAACGAGCACGCGTTCAAGATGTTGAAAAACCTGGGCGAACTTGTTGCTGCCATCTCGCAACTCATCAACTCGACAGAGAGGTCTATTATCTTTGTCGCCCATCCGCAATTCAACCTCCTCACGATGGGTGGGTTCCTAGACCATCTCAAATATGCCGTGGGCCGTGGCGTGCGTGTCCGCGGCGTGCTCGATATTTCGCTTCAGAACCTTTCTGCGGGACGCGAGTACCTGGACGCTAGCATTGAACTGCGGCATACAAACTCATACAAGGGGATGACGCTCGTAGTGGCCGATGGCAAGCGAAGCATCAGCCTCATTCACGCCGCTCTAAAGGCCGCCTTTTCGCTTGACGAAAATGTTGCGGCGCTATGCAGCGATAGCGTTGCGCAAGCGGAATTCCTCATAAGCGCGTTTGAGATGGCTTGGGAGCAGGCGTCTGGCGCAGAAGAGCGCATCGACGCGCTGCTGCAGCAAGAGCGTCAGCCATTAGAGTCCGTCGCAACGTCGAATTAAAAGCGTTGGAGTATGGCATAGACCTCGCAGCTGAGCGAAGGCCTTCTCTAACTCCAAAATTAGGCACTTTGTAGAAAATAGCCTTGTGTGACCGGCATTACAGATCCAACAGGCTCTGGCCCCCTCCAAAGCGCATGCAAGCGACTTGCGACGCACCAGGAGGCACAGTTTTATAAGCTCGAGGACGGTATGTCATAATAATGGCCAAGGGGATCATTATTGAAAGCGTTAAGGACGCCTTAGCTGCAGGTTCAAATATACTAGAATCTGCGGAAAAAGAAGTCGTTTGGATTCTAGAACCGGCTATGTTGGCCCTCTCCTTTCAATTCGATATACCAAACAAGTCCAAAATGCTGATGGAGAAAGGCGGACGCGTGCGAGGAATCACCAAAATTTCAGGAAGCTCCCTTGATCTCGCGCGCAGACTCTTGGATAACGGCGAGGAGGTGCGCCACATCGATCAGTACCAGGGAGCGTTCATGGTTGTCGGAGACCAGAGAGAAAGCATCAGTTCGATCAACGTGAATATGGAGAATGTCTCGCTTGACGATCCGCTAGTGGCGTTCTGGACTGATGACCAAGCCTACGCCGATTTTCTCATCGCCACGTTTGAGGCCGCATGGGACGACGCAGTCGATGCGGAAAAGCGGTTACGAGAACTGTAGAACGCACGTATTTCTTTTGTTTAACCGGCAGTTGCCGCGAGGGGTTAATTAGAAACATTGATCTGTCGGTCGTCTGACGCAGAACTGTTGCACTTATGGATAACGAGACAGCATTTGTTACTCGTCTCACTAGCTTCGGGCTAAGCGAGAAAGAAGCCTATCTTTATCTCCGTTTGCTTAAGTATGGCCCAAAGACGCCTTCTCCGCTTGCAAAGTCGCTGAATACGTACCGCGAGGACGTGCACCGTACGCTCACCGCTCTTATCGACAAGGGCATGGTGCGCCCCTCGCTCGATTCGCCAACCAGCTATGCCGCGGTAGGCCTCGATATGGCGCTTGAGTCCGCACTCAAAAAACAGGAGGGAGAACTGCGAGAGATGGAGGCGAGAAAGCGGGAGTTGCAGCAACTGGCAAAGCAACAGCGTTTTCGGCCTTCGGACGAAGTGAGCACCTTCAAGCTTATTAAGAGCGTTAAGGAAATGGTCACTGCGACTATGACTCTCGTTTCCTCCGCAAAACAGGGGTTTATCTACGTGGTTCCAGCCGAAACGCTGGTCATAACCTCGTTGTTTGGCATTAACGCGGAAGCGAAAAAACTCAAAGAGCTCGGTGGGTATGCGAAGGGCATAACTGATGTTGCGTACGCAGATATAGCACCAGCTCAAGAAGTTCTGGACATTGGGGAAGACTTGCGCCACTACCCGGACTACGGGGGGATATATTTCGCAGTCGTCGACAAAAAGCAGTGTGTTAGCGCGATCAACGTTGATATCAAGCGTATCTCGCTCAATGAGCCCATTTCAATGATTTGGACTGATGACTCGACTTACGCTGATTATCTCAGCTCCACATTCGAAATACTGTGGGAGCAGTCCGTTCCGGCAGCCGAACGGATTCAAGAGCTGTTGAAACGAGGGCCTCCTCAAACATAAGCGCACGCCGGCGACGGTTTTCTGAGCCCGGTGAGCATTGAGACGGTCCCGTTAACCTGTACTGTGCTTCGTGACATAGAAGATGTCACGCAGCTTTATAAACTCGAAGGCTCTTTAAACAATGGCTGAGAGAATAATCATTGAAAGCGTCAAGGACGCTATAGTTGTGGGCTAAACAATCGTGGAATCTGCAAAAAAAAAGAGATCTTGTGGCTTATCCCACCTGCTATGTTGATCTTCGGTGGTCAATTTGGTTTGACCGAAAAGTCCAAGATGCTGATAGAACACGGCGGGCGAATGCGGGGGATCACTGAGATTTCAGCTCCATACTTTGATGTCGTGCGTGAGCACTTGAACATTGGCGATGACGTGCGTCACATCGATCAGTACCAGGGTTCGTTCATGCTTGTCGGAGACAAAAAAAAGAAAGCATCAGTGCGATCTTTATTAATACCGAGAATCTCTCGCTTGATAGCTCCGTTGTAGCGTTCTGGACTGATGACCCGTCCTATGCCGAGTACCTTGTCTCAACCTTTGAAGCCGTGTGGAACGAGGCAATCGATGCAGAAAAGCTGCTCCAAGAACTATAAAAACGTTCTTCGCTTTTCTAGGCGCAGTCGCCACTCAAACGCGTGTCCGTCTGCCCATATTGATGGCAACGTATATTATGATACGCCATTAAATTTTTGTGGTTATGGATAACAAGGCGCTGTTTATAACTCGCATCGTTGGTTTTGGACTTAATGAACAACCAGCTAGAACCTGTTCCAACTGCTCAGTACGGCCCTAAGGCGCTCTCTCCGCTCGCGCGTCGCTGAAGATGTATGTCGGACCCGCGGTAGCAAACAGTGTTCCGCTTTTCCGTCGATACGAGCACTAGTTTCATTCGACCAGCATTCAACGCCCTTTGAAGCCGCCGGAGGGGCTAATCGGGCATTGTGGCTCAGCGAGGATCGCTGCAAGTTGCTTGCGTGGAATTTTGCAGTGGATACGGTGGGCCTGATCTCGAAGTTTGGCACAGCCCATATTTCACTGCAGATTCACAGATACTAAGAAGCAAAAGAAATGAAAAGACATCTCTCATTGAAGCTTTTCTGTGCGAAGGACGTTTGAACGGAGCCAGTAGCCGAGGCATATTTGTTGTTTTTCGTGCAATCTAAGTAACGGACAGAACGCGTGCCTATATAACGATAATAGAGCCGCACAAACGGGGGTGAAAGAATCAGGGAAGAGTATGATCAAAAAGTGACTCCAGATTGTCGGCGTCTTCAGCTAGCTGAGATTGCATTCCTCACAAGCTAGACTGTATGATTTTCTTCAGACACTGTAATGCGCCCCCCACACGGCGAAGGGAAGTATGTACGCAATGCTAGCGATCCCCGCCACATACGGAAAGTACGTCGCGAAGATCCCGAGTCGGGCTGTCAGATTTTCGATGTTTGGTGCTCTCAGGAGGGTGACGGCCGTAACGAAGACGAAGCAGCCCCAAACAGCGATAGGAAACAGGTAGGCAACGCTGACAGCCCCAACAAAAAACGGCAATGGCGACGTTACTGCGGAGAGAAGGAGGAAAAGAACACCGACAATCGCTGCTACGCGTATCCCTCGCTTTACCGCGAGGGTCGGATATCCAACTTTTCGGTCTCCTGCTAAGGTCAAAATGTCTTTGAGAACGTTTAAACCGATAGCTGCTCCGGCAATCAAACCGACGAACGAGAGCGACGTGACATTGATTGTATGAAATACGACCGCGCCCGAGAAGAGAGCAATCGTTGCCCCCAGATACCCCATAACTAAGTTGCTCACGAACCCAGAGAGTCGCTTTATCGCACGCGCGTACAGGATGAAAAGTCCAACGTTTAGCAGCACAATGCCAAAAGCGAAGACGTTAATCGTAAATGAGACCCCGATCGCAGCTAGAAATGCCAGAGCTGAAAACTCCGCTGCGTGAGCAGGAGAGATGTCGTTCGAAGGGATAGGCCTTTCAGGATGCGTGAGCGCGTCTGAATCGCGATCGCAGTAATCGTTTATGGCCGCGCTTCCTGCAGTTACCAGTGCTACGGTAATGACCGCAGAACCCACAAGCGCAAGCTCATGTAAGCCTTTTTGGAACGTGACGATAAAGAGGATGCATAGTAGGTCGAGCATGAGCACATAAGGCAACCGCATGAGGGTCCCGTAGGCTCGTACTTTAGGACTGAGATGCATGTTTCTCAAGTGCATCTAGAGATATTGCATATAAGTAGGTTCTCTTCTAGCACTAGCTTTAGCGGTTATCGATCGCCCACTGCAGACCTCTGTTAGGCACAATGCCGAAAAATGGACGCTCAGACAGATTTGAGTTCGCTAGTCTTGTGCTTTAGCAGCGCTTTTTCGAGCTGAATGCAGCCCGCGTTAAGACCGTAGCTGTAGGCGAAAAAGACACGCTTGCTGCTATCCTCACAACCCAACTTCTTGCGACCTGGCTGCCTCGTACGATTGCGCGGACGTTGACGAGAGAGAGGCGACGCAATCGAAATCAATGACGGCGGCTCGCGTGATGGAGGCCAGCCTTAGAGCCTCAGCTCGGCACGCAATCTGTTTTCGCTCTACAACTCCAAGAGGGCGTGGCACAAATTTTTTCGTCAACTTTTGCACACAAAGCCTGCCTCACGCGCCCTTAAGAGACCTTTCTGGACTGTTCTAATCGGAGCTGACAGTGATAGCAAACATGAAACTGGCGAAACTCGAAAGCGACACCGCCATAATAGAACAGACGCCACGCCATAATCGAGATTGATCCTAGGTGACGCAGATTTTTTGCTGAGAGCGCCGCGCAACAGAGTGCCACTCCAACAGTATGAACCAAGAACGCAAGGTTTGCTACTATGGGCTCCGCGTCGGTTGCCCCAATGCAACGCTCCCCGATTGCGATTGCCGAGCGAGCGCAAAAGGCTTAACCCGCGTCGTAGACCAAATGCTGCGTTCTGCTGCAAGCGATACCCAAGCAGACTGCAATGCAAGCGCTTCAATTGGCGCCGGCCGCACAGAACACAATTCTGATCTGAGCAGCACGGTGCACACCTACGCGAGAGAACGCAGCCGAGCGTCGCATTTGCCGCTGGCCAACTCGTAAACTGCCGCACTGGTGTTTGCTTAATGAACGTCGGTCCCGAAGCCCTCAATGAGCTCGCGATGGTCACCGAATGGCTCCGACGAGAGCGACAAGAATTGCGGGTCCGCGAAGTCATGTTGTCGCGATCCATAGACGCTAACGCGCTAATTTACCAGCTTCGAAATGATTTAGACAAAAATCTGCGGCTCGCGACCTCAACCAAGCGCACAACCGACACGTTTCTTGACTAGTGCGCATTGACATTATCAGCCCACGAAAGGGTTCGTCCTTGAACGCACTAATGCGCCGACCTTTCATCCCGTCAGCCGCGCAACAAAGCGCTTCGATAACGTCCCTGCGTGCCCAGGAACCTCGTGCGATGCGCTTTTAGGATGCTGCCACTCCATCAAAGCAAATGTTGCTTCTGACGGCTGGCTTCATCGCTCTGGGCCTCTAATGTCGTACTGGGGGGTCGGCTGCAAAAAAGAGATATTGCCTGGCGCGCATAAATATCGGTCAGGATGGATGGAGAAGATAGTAGGACGCCCACCGTGCTCAAAGTCGGAGGCAGCCTCATCGACGTGGCCACCGACTTGATCATCTACCTGATAGCCGCTCAAGTTGACGCGCTCGTGGTGCCGGGCGGTGGACCATTTGCAGAGACTGTCAGACACTACTCGGGCCGCCTCGACGAAACAACCGCTCACTGGATGGCTATCCTGGCGACGAATCAATATGGCTTCTATCTCGCCTCATCAGGAGCGGAATTGGTTGAGGATCTCCGCACAGTTGAGTGTGGAATTCGCATTCTGTTGCCATTCAGAGTGCTTTACGAGCGTGATCCGCTACCACACTCTTGGAACGCTACTGCAGACTCCGTCGCAGGTTGGGTTGCCCATCAGCTCAACGCCGATCTCGTCATAGCGACCGACGTCGACGGGATCTTCTCAGCAAACGAAGTGATTTCAACCATCTTAGCGAGCGACCTCACGTCAGAGACGTGTGTGGATGCGTTGCTCCCTGAGCTCTTGGAAAAGTTCGAGCTGAACTGCACAATTGTGAATGGCCGTGACTTTCAACGCGTCGTCGACGCTATCGGGGGACGCAACACGATCGGCACGACGATCATTGGACGAAAGTAGTTTATAAAGGTTCTCGCTCTATAAAGTAGAAGCAACTGACGGCGATGCTCACGGCTGACAAGACGTGAAGAAGTGCGAATGGGGAAGGTGTGCATATCGTGAGGTGCGCGAATAACCAGGAATACCGCCATATCGTACCCGCGCGTGCGGAGAGATGATCACGCGATGCAAGAGGTGCAAGAAGCTGAGCAATCTTTACCGATGTGAGTGTGGTTTCGGAGGCCCTTAGATGGGAGAAGTAGCGGCACAAATAAAGATAATGCCAAGCGGTCCGGACGTTGATCTTAAGAGCCTTAGTGCACGAATTGAATCTGAGGTCGCCCAGTACGGACGGGTCCACAGCTGCGAGGTGCACCCCATCGCGTTTGGACTTAAAGCGCTGCTGATCACCGTCATCGTTGAGGACAAAGAGGGTGGAACTGAACTTGTTGAAGCATCCCTGTCGGTAATCGAAGAGGTGGAAAGCGTTCAAGTCGTGGCCGTAACCCGAATGCTGTGACGCAGTCGGTACTGCAGGCGCGAGAATGCACCGACCGGGATTCGAACCCGGGTTGTGGGCTTTCTTCACGCGTTGGAAGGCCCAAGTCATAGCCACTAGACCATCGGTGCGCGACGCAAAACTACTTTGACAGAACGTATATTAATGCTTTGCACGGCGTGTGTAGAAGATGTCCCGACGAAGAAAGAAGAAAGAGTTTATTAACGACATCGTGTTGCAGCGCATAGACCGTTTGTTCGAGGCGGCTGCTGCAGAGTTTCCGGCACACGCGCAGCGAAGTGATCGCTATGTCGAGCTTATTCGGCGGCTGGCGACCAGGCACAGGGTGCCACTCAGAAAAAAGAAGGTGCATTTTTGCAGAAGCTGCGGGACCTATTTCGTCTACGGAACTAACGCACGCGTACGCATAAAAGACAAACGTACTGTTATCACATGCCTGAAGTGCGGGGGCTTGAGGCGTTATTGAGACGCAATCCAACCAGATGACCGAAAGCGACACGCAAAAACTTAAGGCACTCTCAGCAGAGCTTATTCCGACCGTCTGGATCGGTAAGTGCGGTGTTAACAACGCGATCGTACTCGAACTGCGACGTCAACTCAAACTAAGGAAGATGGTCAAGGCAAAGATCCTGAAGGCCGCCTTGGTCGAATTAAGTCGCGAGGAGATCGCGCACGAACTCGAGCACGCTTCGGGCGCGCGGTTGGTCGATTTGAAGGGTGCCACCGCTGTGTATCTTTCGCCTTATCGCATCAAAAAAACGGCTCAAAAAAGCCACACGTATCAGAGAAAGTGATATAAGTCAAAAAAACGTAAAGACGGTTAATTCCAGTGGAGAAGTGCAATTAGGAGATTAAATGACCACGCTGTACGATGTTCCTGCCAATAAACTGATCGAACTTACCGCAACGAAGCTGAAGAGCGACGAACGATTCACCCCCCCGGAATGGGCGTCGTGGGTAAAGACGGGGATGCACAGAGAACACCCACCGCAGAACGATGACTGGTGGTATGTACGCTGCGCTGCCCTGCTGCGACGCATAGCAATGGACGGCCCCGTTGGCACGCAGAGACTCCGATCGGTTTACGGGGGGAAAACCGACAACTCGTCAAAACCTGAGCGATTTGTCAAAGGGAGCGGCTCAATAATTCGAAAAGCGATGCAACAGCTCGAGAGCGCGGGGTTCGTTAAAACGACCCCAAAAGGCCGCGAGATCTCGTCACAAGGCAGGTCGCTCCTCGACAACAGCGCGTACGAGCTCGCACAAAGCGTGTAGACGACCCGGAGCGTGAGGATTATGGATGATGACCTCGAACAAATACGGAGGCGACGCATCGAACAACTCCAAGCTCAGCAGAGCGGAATGCAAGGGCCGTCCACCGAAGAGATAGAACAGGCACAAGCGCGAAGAAGCGCGCTGCTGCGACAGGTGCTCACGCCCGAAGCTCGCGAACGACTGAACAGCATCAGATTGACACGGCCCGACTTTGCCGACTCAGTGGAGTCGCAGCTGCTCGCCCTGTACCAAAGTGGCAGACTCACGGGAACGATAACTGACGAGCAGCTTAAGCAACTCCTCAAACAAATCGCCCCCAAGAAGCAGAATATACGCATCACGCGCAGATGAAGGTCGGCGTTTTGTTCAGCGGGGGTAAGGATAGCGCGCTCGCAGCTCTTCTTCTCAGCCCTTTTGTGCAAATTGAGCTTGTAACCATGTCGTTCGGAATTGTGCCGAATGACGCGGCTTCAGTGGCGCGCGTGCTCGGTTTTCCGCACGTAACCATCGGCCTTGAAGAGGGCCTCGCAACTGCCACCGTCGACGCGATGATCAAGGACGGATACCCCAACAGAGGTATCAACCACCTACACAAAACGGCGCTTGAATGCGCCGCCGCACGCTACCGGGTCGTGGCCGATGGGACTCGCAGGGACGATAAAGTGCCGCTCGTGAACGCGCGCGAGGCGCGAAGTCTGGAAGATCGCTCGGGGATCGACTACGTGCGGCCGCTCCTCGGCTACGGACGAAGAGCGATCGACGCGCTTGCCGCCGCACATCTCGAGATCACGTACGGGGAGTGCATCTCATTTGACTACGAGGTCGAACTGCGCAAAGTTATGGAGAGGTCGTACGGCTACGAGGCCGTGAAGGCCGTTTTTCCACGGGAGCACATCCAGTCAAGGGTCACCGGCCGAAAAGGCGTGGTTTTCTGAGCCGCATTGGCGTAAACAATTATTAACGATGAAATGCAATAGGCTACTCTGATCGTGAGGATGTTAAAAATGCCGAGCAATCCACCGAGATCTGCTGCAGAAGGACTGCAATGAGCAAAGTATCCATAGGGAAAAAGAAACGACTCGCAAAAGCCACAAAACAAAACAGGCGCGTGCCGGCGTGGGTGACCGTACGTTCAAACCGCAACGTAACGACCCACCCGAAAAGGCGGCACTGGCGACGCGGTCGCCTCAAGGTGTGATAATTTGTGGCGAAAGACACGAAAGTAGAGGAAGAGCGCGTGTACACCATACCGCTGCGAGCGGTGAAGCACACACCCAGATGGAGACGCAGCAAGAAGGCGATATCGGAAATTCGTCAGTACCTCGCCCACCACTTGGGCGCTGAAGAAGATAAAGTCAAACTTGATCCCTCAATCAACCAAAAAGTCTGGGAGAAAGGCTCGAGCAATCCGCCAAATAAGATCACCATCCGGGCGATGAAGTTCGACGATGGAGTCGTGGAAGCAGAACTCGCGACCGAATCGTGATGTTAGCGTTTGTAAAAAGAAAGCCGCTCGTAGAGGATCCAACGTGGTCAAGCGCATCTCGATAGGCGGAAGCGCCGTGCTCGGCGTCTTTGCCGTTTGTACCGAAGATTTCTTGCTTACTGCGCCAGCGCCGACCGAGGAGGCGCAACTTAATTTCCTACAGGAGCTGGACGTGACCCCCGTCCCACTCCTCGTAGGCTCAAGCACAGTCGTCGGATCGCTCGTCGCCGGAAACTCGAACGGATTTGTCGTTTCAAATAACGCGCTTAGGCACGAGATGGCACAGCTCAAGGCGAGTTGCGGAGGTTTGACCGTGAGAAAGCTCCCTGGGAGGATCAATGCCGCTGGAAACGTTATCCTCGCAAACGATACCGCGGCGCTGATCCATCCTAACCTAATCGCTCGGGCCGATAGAGTCATTTCTGAGGCCTTAGGTGTCGACGTGCGACGCGGTACGGTCGCCGGTCTGAAGACAGTTGGGATGGCGGCGTGCGCCACAAATAAAGGCGTTTTGTCGCATCCAAAAGCGACAGAAGGAGAGCTTTCGAAACTGGACGACACCTTTGGCGTTCCCGTCAACATCGGCACCGTGAACTATGGATCACCGCTCGTCGGATCTTCACTTCTTGCAAACACGAAGGGCTACGTCGTAGGCCTAGAGACGACTGGAATAGAGCTCGGGCGGATAGAAGAGTCGCTAGGGTTTCTGTAACCTTTAGAAGCGTCCCACAAGGGCTGCGCTTGTTAGTTTGGATAGATATTTAACAGATAACCTCGCGAATAAATCAATGATCGAGTCATCCCAAGCGAGGACATCGGCCGCGTACCCGCACTCGGGGCCTATCACACGCTGATTACAGATGGTGTAAGTATGGAAAGCAAAACCTTTCAAATAACGGGTTCCTTCAAAGCAGGACGTTCGTGGGAACGATTTACAAGAAAAGTCTCTAGCAACAACGAGAAAAATGCCGCCGAAAAGCTCTACTCACTTATCGGCAGTGAGCATGGCTTAAAACGGAAGATGATTCGAATCGAATCTGTCGAAGCGGAAGAAGTGAGATAGCATGGCAAGCGAGCAAGAAGTGCGCGTGTTGGTCGCTCAACTCCAACAAGCTGAGGCAGAAGCGCGTGCGTACGAGCAACAAATGGAGGTCATCAGCTTCACCATCAACGAGATAGAGAACGCCGTCACGGCTGTTGATGCGCTTTCCAAGCCCAAGATCGGCAAAGAGACGCTTATACCAATCGGGGCAAGCTCGTTCGTCTATGGCAGCATTCCTCAAACGAAAAGAGTTATTATTGGACTCGGCGCGAACGTCTCCGCTGAGGTGGATGTCACCGACGCGGTTTCACACCTCAACGACCGAAAGAAAAAATTAACGGACATGCAAGGACAATTCGCAGCTCGGCTGAATCAGCTCGGCTCACAAATCTACGCACTCCAAGCGAAATTACAGGCGTACCAATCGCAGTCACAGGCGGCACGCTAGATGTTTGAAAGCTTGAGACAAAAACTCAATCAATTTAAGCAGACCATCAATAATAAAGAACGCGCGCTTGATGACGCAGAGGCCGAGACATCTGCAAACGATACCACACCCCTAGCCGAAGGTCTAGAAAAAGCCACAAGCGAGACATACACACCTCCCGCTGTTCACGTTGACGAGGCAGCCGAGGCCCCTCAATCGGCTGAAGCGCCGACGCAGGGAGTAATGCAAGGCGAGACTACAAGACCAGCAAGGGGCAAGTCCCTTTTTGAAAGAGAAATAAAGGAAAAAGACCTAGAAGAGCCGCTATGGGGTCTTGAGATTGCACTCCTTGAGAGTGACGTAGCGATGTCAGTCTCTGAAGAGATCGTTGCCACGGTAAAAAGGGAGCTGATTGGCACCAAGCGCAAGTGGCGCCAAGACATCGGAGCCCTGGTCGAGCAGGCGTTGCGCGACGGAATCTTGAAAGTGCTCGAGGTAAACGACCTTGATTTTGACGAACTTATCAAACACGCACCAAAACCTGTGACCATCGTGTTCACCGGCATCAACGGAACAGGAAAAACCACGACTATTGCAAAAGTAGCATACCGCCTTAAGAACCAGGGGTATGCTGTCGTGCTCGCAGCAGGGGACACGTACCGGGCCGGCGCTCTTGAACAGATTGAGCGACACGCAGAAAACTTGGGAGTGAAGCTCATCAAGCACCAGCAAGGCGCGGACCCCGCTGCTGTCATCTATGACGCAGTGCAGTACGCGCGCGCAAAGCACAAAGACGTCGTGCTTGCAGATACCGCCGGGCGAATCCACACCAATGTTAACCTCATGAATCAGCTCAAGAAAATTGAGCGAGTGATTGATGCGGATCTTGTGGTTTTTGTCGACGAAGCCCTCGCTGGCAATGATGCGGTTGAACGCGCACTTCAGTTCAATACTGCCATGGCCATCGATGGATCAATTCTTACCAAAGTGGATGCCGATTCAAAAGGGGGAACCGCCATCTCGATAGCGCACGCAACGAACAAGCCAATTCTCTTTTTAGGATTAGGACAACAGTACGACGACATCGTCAAGTTCGACCCTCAGTGGCTTATGAGCAGACTGTTCGACGAGGCAGAGACGTAAATGGTAATGGAAAATCTCGGCAGCTCACTTCGCGACACTCTAAAGAAGATAGCGCGAGCGAATCGCATTGACGAAAAAACGCTCAACGAAGTCGTGAAAGACATTCAGCGCGCGCTCCTCAGCGCCGACGTCAACGTCGGTCTGGTGCAGCAGCTATCGAAACGCATTAAAGACCGGGCGCTAAAAGAAGAACTCTCAGGGAAGCTGAATCCGCGCCAGCACGTCATCAATATAGTGTACCAAGAGCTTGTCGCGCTCCTCGGTGAACCGATCTCGGTACCACTCACCCGCCATACGGTGATTATGGTCGGCCTCCAGGGTAGCGGCAAAACCACGACCACAGCGAAGCTCGCGCGATTTTTTCAGAAAAAAGGCCTAAAAGCCGCGGTCATCTGCGCAGACACCTACCGCCCCGGAGCGTATGATCAGCTGAAACAGCTCTGCGAGCGAATCGGTGTCGCTTTCTACGGCGAACCGGATCATAGCAATGCGGTCGAGATCACAACCCGGGGCTTGATTGAGCTGAAACGCTATGACGTCATACTCGTCGACACCGCAGGGCGCCACGCACTCGAAACAGACTTGGTTCTCGAGATGAAGGCAATCAACGAAACGTCGAAGGCGGACGAACGCTTTCTGGTGCTCGACTCTGGCATCGGTCAGCAGGCTAGCGAACAAGCGAAAGCGTTCAACGAAGCAATCGGCTTAACAGGCGTCGTTGTGACGAAGCTCGATGGAACTGCGAAAGGTGGTGGGGCGCTCTCTGCGGTTGCCGAGGTTGGAACGGGCATCGCGTTTATCGGCACAGGCGAAACCATCGACGACCTCGAGAAGTTCGAACCAGACCGATTCATCTCTCGACTCCTCGGCATGGGTGACGTCAAGACCCTCGTCGAAATGATCGAAGAAGAACCCCCCATAGAGATGGAAGAAGCGGAGGCGATGCTCAAAGGCGAGTTTACGCTCAAAGACATGTACAAACAAATGGATGCGATCCGCAAGATGGGGCCCCTGACCAAAATCGTTCAAATGCTTCCACTCGGATCACTTGGCGTCGACATCCCCGACGGGGCGCTGCAATCAACGAAAGAAACCCTAGAACGTTTCAAAGTCGTAATGGACTCGATGACGGACGAAGAGCTTGAGCGCCCACAAATAATTCGAAGTTCGCGAATAAAGCGGGTCGCGCGCGGCTCGGGAGTCAGTTCTGACTACGTGCGCGAGCTCCTAAAATATCACAAAACTATGCAGCGAGCGATGAAAAGCGTTCGCTCTCAAAAAGAGATGCAAAAGTTCTTGAGAAAACAAGGCCTCAAATGAAGGCAGCAAAGACGACGCGATCTCAGAGGAGTTCGAGTAACTCAGTTTTTCGTTTTTCGTACGCTGCGCTAGTGATGAACCCTTTCTCCCTTAACACATCGAGCTTCTCTATTTGCTCGATTATGTCCTCTTTGATAATCTGACGCTTCTCTTCCTCGGCCATCGTTTTTCGGATTGCCTTTATGGATGATAAACTTTATGTATTGTCAGACCCAATGATATAGGCCCGAATCGCATGCTTCGGCATAAAACTGCCACTCAAAACTACGCGCAGAAATCTATGCAAAAGGTTGGACCTTGGGCAAGCCGCCGGAGGGATTTGAACCCTCGATCTGCTGATAATTCTTTGAGCGGTGCTCAAATACGAATCAGCCGCTATGCCAAGCTTAGCCACGGCGGCCAAACTTACTATGTTTAGACGTATATAAATGCTTTACATCACCTTCGAAGGCGCTCCACGGTGGCCGCCGCTGCCGATATCGACGTGGTTGCCGGAATAGAAAATCCCCATTGCAACACTTAGCCTGTTACCACCCTTTATCACAAATAAGCATCATAGAGATTCCCGCAGTACAGTTAGAAAAACGAAACAAACAGAAAAGAGCTCAGCGTTACCGGACTGATCATGCCGAATGAAGGAGACGAGATGCAGAGAATCGACGCGATACTCGTTCGCTACGGCGAGATTGGAATCAAAAGCGACAGAGTTAGGAGCCGATATGAGCGCACGCTCGTAAACAACATAAAAAGAATGCTCGGCTTTTGCGCAATCCCATATGAGGCCGTCATCAGGGATTTCGGCCGCATCTTCGTCAAGACGCATGATTCGGCAGCAGCACTCGCAGTAGCAAGCGTTTTTGGAGTGGTTTCAGCTAGTCCTGTCCAAACAAGCGCAGCAACTCTGGATGCTATGCAGTCAGCCGCCGTGGGAATCGTTTCACCGTTGCTTACCGAAGGGAAATCTTTTGGCATACGAGCACGTCGAACGGGAACGCACGACTACTCAAGCAAAAACATCTGCGAAGTTGTCGGAGGTGCAATTGAAAAAGCAACTGGTGCACCCGTGCGATTATCAAAACCAGACGTTCAGTTGTTTATTGAAGTTCGGGCGGGCAGCGCGTATCTTTATACGGAGGTCGTTTCCGGGGTCGGAGGCCTGCCTCTGGGAACTCAAGGAAAAGTGATCGCTCTCGTCTCGGGAGGAATAGACTCCCCGGTCGCGGCGTGGCTTATGATGAAGCGCGGCTGCATGATCATTCCATTGTTTTTTGACTGCGAGCCATACCTTGGTAACACCGGAAGACAGCGGGCTGAGGCCGTCGTAAGAGCGCTTGCTGTGTGGGCGGGGCGTCCACTGGACTTCGCCGTGGTGCATCACGGGGCCAGTTTGAGTGAGTTCAAGAAGGTGGCCCCGCGAATGACTTGTGTACTATGTAAGCGCATGATGTACCGGATTGCCGCATCCATCGCAAAAGAAGAGAACGCGCATGGAATAGTGACTGGGGAGAGCGTCGGCCAGGTCGCAAGCCAGACCACTCAGAATCTCCTTACAATCGATGAGGCCTCAGATGTTCCCGTCTACCGCCCACTGATAGGCCTCGACAAGACAGAAAACATCAAGCTAGCGCGACGCATAGGGACGTACCGTCTGTCAACGGCCGGCTATTCTTCGGGTTGCATCGCCGCACACCGACACCCGACGACAAACGCAGCCTTAGAAGAATTAACGAGGTACGAAGCTGAATTACTGATACGCGAACTGAGCGCCGAGGAGGCGAAAAGCCTTGCGTGGCAACGCGTATTCCCTGATAAGTCGTTTCGATGCGTGCTGAACCTCGAGCCGAACCAGCCGTCGTGAGCCGTGTGGCTTTAAAAGAGCGCTGCGCACGATCGGTGACTATTGCTCTAGTTTATGGCAAGGCGCGTGCACAAGATTGTGACCTGCCTGTTTCACGTCTGAAGGTCGGTCCAGCTTCGCGTGACCTCGTCAAATCCTCTCAGCAGATACTTTTCCTGCAGCAGGTGGTCGACGTCGGCCTCGAGTAGATTCGCGATTGAGAGTGCACAAAACACCACGTCTATGACCTCTTCCGCCGCGGTTGCTTTCTCGCGTCGAATCGCGGTCGCAAGCTCGCCGCATTCCTCCAAGAGAACGGAAAGAAGGAAAAATAAGCCAGACGCCTTGTCGATCTCTCCGTACCTCTCGCGTATAGCCTTCTGAAAGTCCGAAAGATCCATGTTAACTTCGTGATGCAGCCAAGCGGACGTCATCGACACGAATGGTCTTCCTCCCCGCGTGCTGTGCCATTGTTAAAGCCCTCTCAGTGAGATCAATTACATAGTTTTCCATAACATTAGCGAGGGCTTCTGCTGCTTCCTGACTTACACGTTCCGCGCCTGCTTTTCTTATGATTCTATCAACAGGAGCAATAGGCAATTCACTCATTTAAACCTCCACACCTCTTTCTTACCTTTTCTTGCTTCGCGTCCAGAGCACAACCGCGGTTTGGACTATTTGAAGCTTGTGTACATCCAGTCCCACGGTTTTCCGCAACGGACGTCCTGGGTCTCGCCATTTATCGCCGACGGGGAGACCGTAGCATCATTCCACGGACGTCGCTCCTCGTCAGGCGTTGCGTAGTCGTAGAGCTTGTTGACGAAGTAAACTAAATATGTTCGCTGGTCACCAAGAACCCTAAATCCGTGCCAGTAATGCCCGGGAATCCGTACTGACTGCAAGACGTCGCTAGTCAGAATGATCTCGCTAAGTTCTCCGGTCGCATCATCATACGCACAGAGTTTGATTCCGCCTCGCAAAACAACGAAGTAGTCAGTCTGTCCCCTAGTATGTCTGTGCCAAGCTCTGACGACACCAGGATATGTGATGGAAAAATTGCATTGCTGCAAGGAATCACCAACGAGCCAATCCTGCCGGACTAATTCCGTAAAGAATCCCCGCTCATCCGCGTGTTTGGTTAGTGCTCGAGTCTCTATTCCTTGAAGCATGTCCAGAACACAACTGTGCGCTCTTAGTTTAACTTGTTTGCGTTATTGAGCCATGTATGCCTCAAATCGCCGGAAATCACGTCAAGGCTCTTCCGTACAGCAACAAGACTGCGAGTGAGACGGTAAACATCGACGTAATCAGCATAACGCTAAGGGCACGGTTGACAGTGGCCTTGGTTATGTTTTCTGTCCCATCACCGATTTCGTAGCTTGAAGGCTTCATTAGCTTCACGCCTAACCCCCCTGCGAATAGGGCGACGGGGATCCCTGAATTAACCGCTGGTTTCTTGTGCCGGTCCGTTTTCAAAACGTTCCATGCGTCGTCGCCGGCCGATTTGCCAGATACCATGCGAAATCCTAGCAGCATTGGAACGATTGCCAAGCGGGTCGGAAGGTAGTTGAAAACATCGTCGAGTCGGGCTGAAAACAATCCCACGTGTCTCCTGTGATCCCTGTAACCAAGCATCGCATCAAGGGTGTTCACGACACGATAACAGAGCGCGCCCGCTACTCCAAAAACGGCAAAGAACAGAAGGGGAGAGACTATGCTGTCAACCGTATTCTCACCGACTGACTCGCACACGCTCGACAAGATGCTTTCGCGGTCGAGATGCGACCTTTCTCTGCTGACGAGCGCGCGTAGGTGCATCCGGGCCGCGTCGATGTCTGTGTATGCGAGATCTGTAACTTCGACGGCCTCTTTTTGCAGCGTGAATATCGTGAATGATGCCTTCAGTAAGTAAGCACTGAGCCCCACATAGCACAACAGCAACGCGACATTTCCCCTTGCGACCTGATAGCCTAGCCACTGGAACAGCACGACCGGCACGGTAAAGGTTACGATCAGACCTACCGCGAGAGCGGCGCCCTTGAGGCGCTGTGCGTTATCAGTCCCCACGTACAAGCCTCGTTCTAGGATTGTCAGGATCCCCCCCATCCACACAACAGGATGCACCGGGGCCGGAGGTTCGCCGAGAAACATGTCGAGTACCAACGCAGCGAAAAGAATCAAGATCTGGACGAGAAGCCAAGAAAACATTGTTTATAATCCGACAATCGAGTATAGCGCTTCCATGTCCACGTGTTCAAGCACGACACTGGCCAGCTCGTCAAAGGGATCCACAGGGTGATCGGATGGTAACTGTCTCTCTAATCCAGTTGATCGCTGGGAGGCAGTGCCGTGTGCACCATGTGGTTTCTGCATACGTCTAGCGTGCAGGTGCTCCAACAAAGCGTAACGAAAGTTGTCGTTGTGGAACAAGCCGTGCAAATAAGTACCAAAGATAAGACCCGTGGCATCCTGCCCGCCATCGTCGTCAAATATCGGAAGCCCACACGTTGTGCTGCCCATATGAATCTCGTACCCGTGCACGGTTTGGTTCCTTAAGCGGTCGAGCACCGGCCCCGTTCCGGTGACGCGTTTTTCCACTTGCTTCGTTTTCTTTTTAGAGGAACTAAAAACGGTCGAGGCTTGCAGCAGCCGCAGCCCTTCTACAGTGCTGCTTTGGTTTTGCGTTCCCTCGAAGCCTTCGTCAGTGATTGTCTCGCCGAGCATCTGAAACCCCCCACAGATTCCGATGATTGGAATTGCTCTAGCACAAGCCTCGATCCGCTTATCCATTCCGGATCGACGCAAGGCTCTCAAATCGTCAACGGTGTTCTTCGTGCCGGGAATGATTATGGCATCGGGCTCACCGAGATTATCATTCAATGAAACGTATCGAACTCGGGCAACGGCTTCAAGCGGTTCAAAGTCGGTGAAATTGGAGATATGGGGAAGCCTGATCACTGCAATATCAAGGACGTTGTGTGCGGCTGGCAGTGTGTCATCAAGCGAAACGGAATCTTCAGATGGTAATCTCACGTTCACGTATGGAATGACGCCCAGAACAGGGATCCCGGTGAGCTCTTCGAGTTGTGTTAGGCCTGGCTCAAGCAGCTTCTCATCGCCTCGGAACTTGTTGATGATGAAGCCTTTGACGCGTTTCTGATCATCCTCTGCGAGCAACTGCACCGTTCCATAAAGGCTGGCAAAGACGCCGCCCCGCTCTATATCACCTACTAGGACTACCGGGGCATCGGCACTGCGTGCGACGCGCAGGTTTGCGATGTCCTGCTTATAAAGGTTGATTTCTGCAGGACTGCCGGCGCCCTCCATTATGATGACCTCATATAAACGAGCAAGCGCTTTTAATGAATCGCAGACGTGCTGAAAAATAGCTTCTGTTGAGTCATAATACTCGCCCACTTTTCGATCACCTAGGGGTTTTCCGTGCAGGATCACTTGCGACATCATGTCCCCCTTAGGCTTCAACAAAACCGGATTCATGTCTACTGACGGTTGAATCCTAGCAGCCCACGCCTGCACGGCTTGCGCGATTCCTATTTCATCGCCATCCTGTGTCACCCATGAGTTCAAGCTCATGTTTTGGGACTTGAACGGCGCAACCTTGTGGCCGCTATCCACCACCAACCTGCAAAGCGCAGCAACGAGAACACTCTTGCCGACGTGCGACGCCGTGCCACTAATCATTAAAAAGCGTGCCATGCTTGATCAACACCGAACGCTGCTTCCACCAGTTCCTTTCTCGAGATACGCGATTCTCCGAGTTCAAACACTTTTATCACAGGCCGCGATAAATACTTGTGGGAAATCGTGCACAAGAAGTTTTGAGACCATTTAGGCCTCTTCAGCTCGCTCCGATCCTCGTCAAGAGCCACAGCAGAAAAAGACCTTAGAGCTATACGATGATCACGAAAGGCGCGCGGGGTGGATAAAGCCACCTCTCAGCATTAAGTCCGCAAGCACGATAGCGACCATGGCTTCAGCAACCGGAACTATTCTGGGAAGGATACACGGATCGTGTCTGCCCGATACCGACAGATCAACTTCGTCTAGCGTTCCCAAATCGACTGAGGTTTGTCGCATTCCGATCGAAGGAGTGGGCTTCACCGCAATTCTGCTGACAATTGGCGCCCCTGTCGAAATGCCGCCGAGAATTCCGCCAGCTCTGTTCGTTTCGAATTCTATTCGGCCATCCGTCGTCGTGAATTGATCATTCATTTCGCTCCCTTTTAGTTTTGCTGCGAGGAAGCCTACGCCAATTTCAACGCCCTTAACGGCGCCGATACTCATAAGAGCCTTACTCAGTTCTGCATCGAGTTTGCCAAACACCGGCTCGCCGACACCCGGAGGAACATTGAAAGCAACAATTTCAGCAATTCCGCCGACGCTGTTGCCAGCTTCTTTCATACGTTCGACGCACGCAACCATCTCGTTCGACGCAGCCACGTCACAGCATCGTACGATGTTCTTCTCAGCGAGGAGCAGGTCTTCGGGACTCTCAAAGACAAAATTGGATTGTATCCCGTGGATATCGATAACGTGCCCGAGCACACGGATCCCTCGATGCTCGAGCAGCTTTTTTGCCACTGCCCCCGCAGCAACGCGGGCGGCGGTCTCTCGAGCTGATGCTCTCCCGCCGCCGCGGTGATCTCGCCATCCGTATTTCGCGTGGAACGTGTAGTCCGCGTGGCCTGGACGCGGCACGTTGCGTAGCTCATCGTACCCGCGCGAGTCGACGTCTTCATTGCGGATGATGATTGAAATCGGGGTGCCGAGCGTCTTATCTTGGTAGATGCCAGAGAGTATGTGCGCGGTATCTTTTTCGGAACGTGGTGTCGTTATACTGCTTTGACCTGGGCGTCTTCTGTTGAGCTCTTTTTGAATGTCCTCGTGCGTTATCCGCAATCCCGCCGGACACCCGTCGATAACGGCCCCTACTGCTTGACCGTGACTCTCCCCCCACGTCATTACCTGAAAAATGTGTCCCGAAGTGTTCATGAGGCAAGTCCCCTGCGATGCGCTTTAGAGGCTCTCAATGCTCGTCTGCTCGAGATTTGCTCCGAGGGCGAAGATGTCGTCAAAGAAGTCCGGGTATGATACTTTTACCGATTCTGCAGTGTCGATCTGGGTATCTCCCTCGGCCCCTAGCGCTGCGACCGCAAGCGCCATAACGATTCGATGGTCCCCGTATCCGTTCAAGCTGGCTCCCTGGGGTTTCCCACCCTGGATTCGCAACGTATCGTCCACCTTTTTGATATCCACCTGCATTTTTCTCAGCTCCGTTATTATGGCGACCAGTCGATCCGTCTCTTTGTAGCGTAGGTGAACAACGTTTGAAATGTCGGTTGTGCCTTGAGCGTATGCACCTAGAACCGCGAGTATGGGAACGAGATCTGGCACGTCGGCTGCGTCAATCGCGAGGCCATGGAGCTCAGCACCGTCTGCGGTGACGACATCGCCCTCCCAAGAGATATGCACCCCCATATCCTTGAGGATCGAGACAATTTTCTCGTCACCTTGTTTCGACTCAGAGAGGTTGTGCACGCTTACGCGAGAATTTGTTATTGCTGCTGCACTTAAATGAAAGGCTGCCGACGAGAAGTCGCCGGGAATCTGAAAATCTGTATCCGCGTATTGCTGACAGCCCGGGATCATAAATTCGAGATAATCAGTGCTTACGTTGACTTGTGCTCGGTTCAACAGTTCGAGTGTCATGTCAACGTACGGGCGCGAGCTAAGGTTGTGGACGGTTAGCATACTGTCAGCTTGACACAATGGACAGGCTATTAAAAGCGATGATAAAAACTGAGAGCTCATCGGATTCGTAAGCGTTGATTCTCCGCCCATAAGTACGCCTTGGACGATCACAGGCGCAGTACCATCCGACTTTGTCGAGAGAACCTTTGCACCGAGTTCGTTGAGAGCTTCGATCAGCTGAGAACTTGGTCGAGTCCTCAGCGATGCATCCCCGGTCAAAATTGTCGAGCCATCAATCAAAGAGCAAACACCCATCATAAAGCGCAACGTCGTCCCGGAGTTTTGGCAGTCTATAACATTATCAGGCCTTTGCGGCTCTCCTTGCACGCCTTCGATGAAAAACGCGTCGCCGACAGGATTTATAGTCGCACCGATCGCTTCACATGCGCTTACCGTTGCGCACGTGTCCGCAGAGACCAGGGGTTTGATGATGCGTGAAGTCTTCGCTAAGCTGGCCATGACTATAGCGCGATGGGTGTAACTTTTCGACGGAGGTGCGTCGAGTTTGCCCCGAATGGTGGATTGCGAGACCTTCACGTTCATAGTATATGAATGATTAGAATCAATTTATTTAAACGTGTGGTAGAAATGTTGGATCGACTGGAAAACGAGATAGAAATGCTTGAAAGGCACTTAGAGGTTTTAAATGCAGTCGTTGTCGGTGAGCCTATCGGGATCTCGAAATTGTCAGAAGTGACTGGACATTCCAAGTACAAAGTCCGCTACTCGCTACGAATATTAGAGCAGGAGGGCTTGATCAAACCATCACCGTACGGAGCAATTACGAGCGCGAGGATTTCAGAGTTTGTTCAAAACTATGAGCAACTTCTCGACCAGTTTCTAAAGAAGCTAAGTGAAGTGAAAGCCAACTACAGGATTAGACGCAATTGAAGCCAAAAGACGCCCACGATGGGCATCACTCGTCGCGCAAACTGTTCTACGACCTTAAAGCTTAAGTAAAAAAACACACTAGAGAGATGTGTCAAGCCGCCATAACTCAGTTGGTAGAGTGCGTGGCTGTTAACCACGATGTCACAGGTTCGAGCCCTGTTGGCGGCGTCAAGGGGCCTGTAGCTTAGCCAGGTCAGAGCGCCCGGCTCATAACCGGGCGGTCACCGGTTCAAATCCGGTCAGGCCCACCTCTTAGGTTCTGAGATTGGAAGCACAGTTCGCCTAATTCACCATCACAGCGAAAACTTTTTTTACGGAGACCGCGCCCCTCGTTACTGAACTCGTCGACCGTCGCTCATTACGCGCGGCAATTTGCTTTTGGAACGCACAGAGCAAATTACACCGAGCTAAATAAATACGAGGTCAGCCATTAGGCGTACTACAAGCATGACCAGCGTCTTAGGTCTATAGCGTCTGCAAACGTGCATTTAATTCGACCAACGTGATTCACGTGAAGTTCAAAGAAGTCATGAGTAACGTGGAGGAGGCCATAACCGAAGACGAGCTAGCTGCCCTTCTCGACAATGAGACAAACATTACCGCCTATGCGGGCTACGAACCTAGCGGAAAACTCCATCTTGGACATCTTCTAACAGCATATAAGCTCATGGATCTTCAATCAGTCGGCGTCGACGTCATCGTGCTGCTCGCGGACTTGCACGCATACCTGAACGAAAAAGGCACGATGGATCAAATCCGCGACTGGGCGGACCACTACCAGAAGTGTTTTTCCGCTTTAGGCTTAGCTGAAGGCACGAGATTTGTGCGGGGGAGCGACTATCAGCTTGAACCAGAATACACCAAGCTGATTCTGAAACTAGCGAGGCACACCACGCTAAACCGCGCTCGGCGAAGCATGGACGAGGTTTCAAGAAACGCGGAGGACCCAGTCGTGTCTCAAATGATCTATCCACTTATGCAAACAGCGGACATAGGATACTTAAACGTCGACATCGCTGTTGGCGGTATCGATCAACGTAAGATTCACATGTTGGCGCGAGAAGAACTCCATTCAATGGGATTTAAATCCCCTGTCTGCGTCCACACGCCAATCCTGCTCGGCCTTGACGCGAATAAAATGTCGTCTTCAAGGGACAACTTTGTAGCCATCGAAGATTCACGGGAGTCCATCAAAAAGAAGATTCAATCCGCTTATTGTCCGCCGCGAACGGCGGAGGATAACCCTCTTCTTCAGTTGTACCGGTACTACGTCTTTCCCCAGTTCAAGCAAGTCGAGCTCGAGCGGCCCCAACAATACGGCGGCCCGATTTATTACGAGGACTTCCCCACGCTTGAGCAGGACTACACCGCGGGCAAGCTTCACCCGCTAGATCTCAAGAACGGTGCAACGACGTATATCGAACGAATCATAGGACCTATTCGCAGCGCATTACGCAGCGACTAAAGTATTTCGCTAAAAGAAGAAGGGCCCGGTCACGAATGAGGTGTTTCTCTGAGTCAAGAACCACAGACTAAGGTGAGACTGGCCCGGAAGGAGGGCGGGTCCTCGGGATTGTAGCTACATGCTCGGCGCAAGCAGGGTAAAAATAGTCTATGGACGGCAAAACTCGCATGGGGAGAATTCGCGGCAAGATGAAAAAGCGGGTCTGGTTGCGTGTCGGCGACGTCATAGTTATGGTGCCCTCGAGTTTTCAAGACGATAAAGCGGACATCGTATGGCAATACCAAGGGGCGCACGTTGAGTGGCTCAAGAAGAGCGAGTACTGGTAGTCGCCGCGAGGCTTCTCAGTCCACCAAACAACCAATGACCGATGTGCCTGATTTGATTGACGACAAGATAAAACGCATCGAGAGAGGCATTGACGAGCTGCGCGCTCGCGACAAAGAAGCAGACGATTTCAAGGTCCGAACCGAAGTATTCGACGAGCTAACCCTAAAGGCTCTGTATCGCCTCGCGAGCGGCGGGCTGATACAAGCGCTCGGTGGCCCTATTTCGACGGGAAAAGAAGCTAACGTTTTCCACGCAATGGGGCCGGGCGGACGAGAGCTCGCAATCAAGATCTATCGAATAAAAACGAGCGACTTTAAGACTATGGACGACTACATACTGGGCGATTACAGATTCGCACACGTCAGAAGAACCAAAAAGGACGTGGTATTTGCGTGGACAAAAAAAGAATTCCGGAACTTAGCGCGGGCGTGTAAAGCACGCGTCCGCGTCCCCGAACCGCTCAAATATAGGGAAAATGTCCTCGTCATGCAGTTTATAGGGCGACACGGCGTCGCTTGTCCGCCTTTGAAGCAGGCAGTAGAGAGCGTAGAAAGCGTCAAAGAGGTTTACGACGCGACGGTCGAATTCATGAAGAGACTTTATCACGATGCGCACTTGGTCCACGCCGACCTCAGTGAATACAACATACTTGTCGACGACCAAGCCGCTCCGGTATTCATCGATATGGGGCAGTCCGTGCTTGTGGAGCACCCCCGTGCGCAGGAGTTTCTGCAGCGGGACGTCAGCAACGTGGTGAGGTTCTTCAACGCAGCTGGAGTGCAGGCTTCAGCGATCAAGGTTTTGAGAGAGATCACTAAATGAGGGAGTACCTGAGGGTTCCTCGAGACCGCATAGGGGTAATCATTGGCGTCGGTGGCAGCACGAAAGCCCAGATCGAGGAAAAAGGCGAAGTGAAACTTAACATCGATAGCGCCGAGGGGACGGTTACTATCGAGAGTGATTCGCTCGGCATTTTGAAGGCAACAGAAGTCATTAATGCGGTTGCTCGCGGTTTTAGCCCAGAAAAGGCCTTCCGAATTTTCGACGATGAACAGATAACCCTCGACATCATAGACCTTTCAAAGGTCGCCGACACGCCGAAAGAGCTCAAACGGATTATGGGACGCGTAATTGGAAAAGAAGGCAAGACGCGGGAGGCTCTTGAGAGTCTCACGGGCGCGAACGTGTCTGTTTACGGAAAGACTGTGAGCACGATCGGGTACACCGATCAGACTCAGACCGTCAGAACAGCCATCGAAATGCTCGCAGAAGGAGCCAAACACGCTGCGGTCTACAGTTTCCTTGAAAGAAAACGGCAGGAACTGAAGCGATCCCAAATAGATTATCTTGAATGACTAATGCCGTCGAATAGGAAGCGTTCATCGTCACGCGGGAGAGGCGCTGCAAGAAGCTGAGGTACATTTGCTGTGAGATGTTACGCAGGGACTCACCAATGCAGCAAAGCTGAATCGGACGAACGAGCCAAAGAACAGCTGCGCGCCATTCTTGAAAACGTCAGGTTAGCGGTGCTGCAGGCCTTTCGATGTGCCAGGACTCGTGCGTTCCTATCTTTTTGTCGAGATTGGCGAGAAACAAACTTCGATTTCGGCGTGAAAGAGGCTTGCAACTGAAGTACAACGCGCGACCGGCGCGGTGCCTATCAGGAAACACGCGATTAAGCCGCTCACAAGAACGCTTGGAGGAACCGCGGCTTGATCTGGTTTGGACACTTGCGACAGGAACCGGCTATTGGTCGCCGTAGTGATCAAAGAGCGGTTCACGTGATCGCTGGGCGAAAAACGCACCCTATCAGCCGGGCGCGTCAGTCTTTTTTCTGGGTGTCTATGATCCGCTCGTGTTTGTACGCTTCAACAAGCGATTCAAGCCGGCGAAGCTTTTCGTTTTGTTTTGCGTTGGCGATTTCAGTTTGACGCTTTTCGATCATAAGTTCCATTGCATTCTTATCGATCGTCATCAAATTGCTGGAAAGATCCAAAGCGAGCTCTCGCAGCGAAAAAATAGGGATATCAGCTTCAAATAGCGTTTTTCGTGCTACGTGCGACATTTCGTTTTTAACGACGACGGCGCGTATGCACTTGTGAACCAAGAGTTCCGCAGCGGCGGTGCCGCCACCGCTTGCGTCCTGGAACAAAACGATGCCGTTACTCAGCCCAAATTGGTCATCCGCAGCCTGAATCGCTTCTCGGTTGAAGGATTTGACGATTTTGACTGCCTTTACAGTTTTGTTACGTTCGGCTACCCTGATTTGCTTCAGCTTACGCACACGTTTCTGCAAGCCCTCGTTGACCCGTAGGCTGCGCACAAGCTCAGTTGAAAGGCGGTCAATCTCCTTTTGCTTGAACTTCACTTCTCTGTCCTTCTTGACGTTTTTAGCATCTTGAGACTGTATGGCACTAATCTTGTCTTGGAACTTTACCACCGTTTCTTTGCCTAACTGCAACGATTCCTTCAAATCAGCTACGTAGCTCAAAAGCCGACTGATTTGCTCGTCTTGTCGTTTGATGATTCCCTTAAGATAGAGAATGTCAGGACCCAAGAGATCCTTCTCGGGGGCCGGAACCAGGCGCTGTATGGGATTCTGAGTAGGCGCTAGGGGCTTTTTGAGCAAATTGATCGCAGAATCAACCGTATGTCCGCGCAAAACCAGCATCTGAAGTTCGTCGAGTTCAACTTCAGCGGGAGCTCTCTTCTGCACACTTTCGAGCTTATTTCTGACGCTTTTAGCAGCGTCGATTGCCGCGGCGAGCGCATCGCGCTCGTGCTCATTTGAATAATCTAAGAGCTTCGTATCGCGTTGTTTCTGCTCAACTGAAAGTGATGAAGCAGGCGTGTGCAGAATCGCGTTAAAAGCTCGCTTTATTCGTTCGACAGTTCCAGGAGATGGATTCTTGTCGGTTGCGATGATTAGAGGGTGTCCTGATTCAATTAGCAGCCCGACGAGCTCAGAAAAACCCCAAGATCTCGAGCTTTCGGTTTTAAGAACTCGACCTTTCAAATCCAAAACGGCAAAAGCAGTTGTTGTCCCGGGATCTACACCGACGATCGTGTACGTCCTCTGTGGCACAACCAAACTTCCATCGTTTTCATTGGGAGTCGAAATTACGTCGCACCTCCAACGCACTTCCAAATAGGTCTCCGCTAACCTGCAAAACGCTCAGCGGGACCGTGATCGCGTTGTTTTATATATGCCACAACATCTTCTGTTCGTTTAGCTATTTGATATTTTCTAGCAAAATACGATATGACGGTGCTCACGTCTCTATCAAGCAATTCGTCAGCATTGGGATGCGCCACTGAGACCCATTGCGGCCAGTCGATCAGCGCGATGTCTCCGTTAGCACACACAACTACGTTGTATTCACTCAAGTCGGCATGCACGATGCCAAGCGCATAAGTTAATTTAATCTGCATAATAATCTTGTCAAGAATGGCGACAGGGTCTCCTAGCGTAGTGCTGTTCATCTCTCGGCCGTTTACTAGCCCCATGACGATAACGTGTCGGTTGTGCGCAATCGGCGTCGGAACCACAACGTTCCCGTACAGGATAGTAATCGCTTCATACTCTCTTTCTGCAGCGAGCTTCGAAGCAAGCATCCACGAGCACCGTTCGGCCTTACCGAAATAGCCCCTCGATCGTTTCACGTGCCGGAACGTTGTGCCTTCGCGATGAAATTTCACGATCACGATACGCCCGCCTTCGCGCTCAGCGTCGTAAATATCGGACTCTTTCCCGACACCCACTTTCGATCCAAGGGACTCTATGGCCTCTCGGCGAACGAGCGTGTTAATGGCAAGGGCGTCATAGCCGCCGAAGGTTAGCTTGTAGCCGACGTAATGGCCCGTTTTCCGCTCAACGAGCTTGTATTTGGAAAGCCGTGTGATACGATAATCAACTTCATCTCGCGGCAGCCGAGCGTAGTTAGGCAGATCCTCGACGGGAACCCAGTCAAAAAAGCGCATACCAGTTTCAACCGCTTGCAGCACTCGGAAATCATAGCGCTCCAGCTTCTTAAATTCACGTGCGATATCTTGAAGCATCTTCACAGCCTCATAGCCGGCCTCCGGCACTTCCCACCCTGCACAACAGTTTATTAGTATTCATCTTAAGATATACACAAGATGAAGTGCGATAAATGTAGCGCGTCTGCCATCATATTTCAGAGATATTCCGGACTGCACCTTTGCAAGGCACATTTCTTCGTCGACGTCGAAAAGAAGATCAAGAAAGAGGTCAGAAAGGAACGAATCGAAGGCACACTCGCCGTTGCGTTCAGCGGCGGGAAGGATTCTGCTGTGGTTTTGGCCGTATTAAATGACCTCCTCTCACGCCGTGGCGTTGAAATTGTGGCCATCACTATCGACGAAGGTATTGCAGGATACCGTGATAAGGCTCTTGAATCAGCAGCAATGCTTGTCGCAGAGCTCGGCGTTCGATGGCAAGTAGCGTCGTTTGACGAGTACTTTGGCGTCAGAGTCGATCGCTTGGACGAGCGAGCTTGTACCGTTTGCGGGATCCTCCGACGATCACTTCTGAATCGCGTGGCAAAAACGGTCGGCGCCTCGACACTCGCCACAGGCCACAATCTAGATGACGAAGCCCAGACAGTCCTAATGAACTATTTGCGCGGAGACATCGACAGGCTATTGCGGCTTGACCATCCTGCTGCAAAAGAAGGACTGGTTCGGCGCGTTAAACCGCTCAAATATGTGCCAGAAAGAGAAGTCGCGCTGTACGCTATTCTCAGAGGAATCCCTATCAGCCTTGATGAGTGCCGCTACTCTGCTGGGGTGTTTCGAGCCGAAGTACGAACGTTGTTGAATGAGTTAGAGCCTAAGCACGCAGGCACCAAGTACGCGCTCGTGAGGGGCCTTGAAAGGATCTTGGGATTAACGCGACGCGAGCCGTTTCAGCTAGCGCACTGTGTGCAGTGCGAAGAACCCGCGGTCAAGGCACTGTGTCAGAGCTGCGAAATCTTGAGAGGGCTGCAATCGAGAGAGAACGAAGCAGCAAAATAAGGCGCGAGCCGAGACGTATTACATGTGCACACACATTAGAGGATGTCGATCTCTCCGGATTCGAATTCGCGGGCGAAGTCTCTCACGCGTGGTCCTTTTCTCGAGCTGACCCCTTGTTTTGCGCTTTGAAACTTGAATAGCTCGCCGTACATCGGCCCTAACACCTGAGCAGATTGCACGCCAGTCACGATCGACATCACCCGCACGCGGCCCTCGTAACCTCTCTGAACGCGTGCACCCCAAATGACATTGGCACTTGGATCCAACTGGGAGGTCAGACCCTTTGCGATCTCTTCGGCCTCTTTCAGCGTCAAGTCTGGTCCGCCGGTGATATGGATCAACGCGCCTTTTGCGCCGCGGACGTCAACTTCGAGGAGCGGGTGGTTGAATGCCTCACGCACGACGTCGCGTCCTTTGTCTTGGCTTCGCGATTCACCGACTAGCATAGCGGCAACGCCGCCGCTATTCATGATGGTTCTGACGTCTGCGTAGTCAAGGTTTATCAATGAAGGTTGCGTGATCGTTTCAGCGATGCCTTTTACGGTTTCTGCAATGATCTGATCCATCACTGAGAACGCATGGTCAATCGGCAAGTTTGGCACGTATTCAAGCAAACGATTATTATCAAGAACAATGACCGTATCAGCATCTCTCCGCAAGTCTTCAAGTCCTTCTTCAGCCTTAATGAGCCGCGCACGTTCCACGTTGAATGGTGTTGACACCATTGCGACGACGATTGCGCCGTGAGCTTTCGCGATCTGCGCGACGATCGGAGCAGCGCCCGTGCCGGTTCCGCCCCCCATCCCTGCAGTAACAAACACAAGATCGGTGTCTTTAAGAAGCGTTTCAAGCGTCTTGCGACCTAACTCGGTCGCACACCGTCCGACTTCAGGATCGCCACCTGCACCCAACCCTTTAGTAATCGATTTGCCGACTAACACCTTAATATCAGCGTGGATCATGTCCAAATGCTGCTTGTCAGTGTTGAGCGCAATAGTCTCAGCGCCGTCGACTCCTATATTGTAGAGTCGGTTGACCGTGTTGTTGCCAGCTCCTCCGCAGCCCACAATGAGTATCCGAGGGGCTCCAAATTCATCTGCTTCCTCATCTTGAAGCAGCTGAGGTCGCTGCTTTTCCATTTCGCATCGTCGCAAAGCTTCCTCGACAATACTTTGCATATAAACCGCCACCTGTATTAAATCAAAACCGCACTTCGTTCCTTTCTGCTGAGGAGCTTCTCATAATGGGTGTCAACCAGGTCTCGAACAGCTGCACGAATTGCTTCACTCTTCGAGGGGAATTCACCCGCTAGTACTAGTTTATCTATGAGTTCTAGCTGTTGTTTCGGCAATCTTAGGGTGATTCGCTCCATAGCAACCATTTGCAAGTTTTTGTAGTGTCAGACGAAGAGCAGACTTACGTCTGCTTCAGAGACTACAAAAAGCTGCCTAGTGTCAGACACATGTCTGTTGTATGTCTGACTGCCAATCACCCTGCTACAATATTAAGCTTTTGTTATCTCTTTTTTATAAAAAAACCTATATTAAAACTGCAAGATTTAGCCGTGCACAACAAAGAAGCTCTCAAACGCCCCGAAACCAGAATCCGAATCACTCTAACAGTATAAAATCGCTCACCGAATACAGTAAAGAATAAGTAATAACGACCGCAATACTGTCGTCACCCGCCTTAACTCAGTCTGGCAGAGTGGTCGGCTGTAGACCGACATGTCCCCCGTTCAAATCGGGGAGGCGGGATTCACTCGCCAGTGACGCTCCAGTAGCTCAGCCTGGGAGAGCGCCAGACTGAAGATCTGGTTGTCCCCGGTTCAAATCCGGGCTGGGGCATTTCCCAATACACGTACGAATTTTTACTTTTTCTCTTGCTCCGGTAGCAGCGGCGTTAACCAGTCAACGAACATCTTTTCGCTCCGGCTTTGTATGTAGACCGTCCCTTGTCCATTAAATTCTGTAACCAGTACCTCTCCGCCAAGAACAGTCGATTTAATGCCTCCAAAAGTCCCAATTTTCCAGTCGAGGCCTTCGGTGAATCCAACAATGTGCCCAGTATCGATGCGAAACCGTCCGTCGATTCTTCGTTCTTGAATGGCCCCAAAACTTGAAATAAACACGTACCCGGCCTGAGAGACTTTCACGAAGAAAAGCCCCGCCTCCGACAAGAACCCTTTGACGCCGCCCCATCTCGTATCTAAATCTAAGCTTTGCGAGCCCGCCAAGAAACTATCTCCTTGGACAAGAAGCGTCTCATCCTTTATCTCCCTGTACGCAATATCGCCGACGTAAGGGGGGGCGAGGCCAACGACCGCGTCGCCTTGCGCAACAAATGTGTTCAGGAAGATGTCAGCGCCACCGAGCACGGTTCTCTTGAGCCCTCGGAGGACTCCTCCCTTAATTCCGGTGCTCACGCTGAAATTCGGACTCATATAGGCCATAGATCGCCTTTCAGCTTGAATGCTTTCGCCATCTGAGAGTCTTACTTCTGCGAGACTGTAGGTGGGTTTATAGTAAATTTCATATTCCATACGCTTCTCTAGATAAATTTTCAGCTTATACTTTGCGATCACGGCATGCAAAGCAACGACGCGCGGAACAGAGCAAGAGCAAAAAAAACGAAATGAGTAGGGGTCGCGCGAGCAACGTCGGTGCGCGTTTTATAAAGTATGAATAGGTTGTAAATAGCGTGGTTCTTTGACTCGCATAGAACATCTCAAAATAATACGGCTTAAAATCGCAGAACTCAGCGAGCAAACGAATGCCGATGTGCTGAGCAACGCATTTTCGAATAAGCACGGGGTCGCTAGCGTGGAGATCAACATCAACAATGCGACCGTCGTCATCGCCTATGATGACACGCTCACGTCCATCTTCGAAATTGAAGCCCTCGTTTTCAAGCTGAAGTTCAAGCTCGAAGGCGTAAGTTACCTAAGCTAACCTCGCAACAATCATGAGCTCTCCTTCGCTAAACCAGCGCGAAATGCCCTACGGCCGCGCTGATAACTTTTATATAGATACGGGCGCATAATTTGTATGCCCGATTTTTTGCGCTGGTAGTGTAGTGGTTATCACTGAGGCTTGCCAAGCCTCAAACCCGGGTTCGAATCCCGGCTGGCGCATCTGACGTGCCGAGGTAGCCAAGTGGACTACGGCGCCAGCCTGGAGGTCTTGTTATCAGACAGCTGGTGAGGCTCTCGCCTCGCAGGGGTTCAAATCCCTTCCTCGGCGTCTGCATCATCCCTCTTCTTTTGAGCAATGACGTAAAGCTCGTCTTTGTACGCGCTCAGCACCTTAACGATTCTGAAGCCTTCGTCCTCCATACACTTCATAAGACCCCCTGCACCCTGTGCTGCTAGTCTTCCTTTAAAAACCTGCAAAACTAGCCCTCCCGTTTTCAGAACCGCTGACACCTTTGCAAGAAGCTTAAGCGCATCAGTTGGTTCTGCCGTTATGTCGTTTAGCAAAACGTCAAAACACACTCCAAGATCGCCGAAATCAAAAGAAAATGCGTCGGCGTAAATGATAGTTACCTGGTCGGGATAGCGTCCTGCGACCGCCTCTAGAAATGGCTTGAACGACGAACTGAACTCGACCGCGTAAACCTCTCGCGCTAGTTCCGCCGCGTAGGACAAGAAGCCTCCGGCGCTCGCGCCAATGTCGAGTACCGCGTCACCGGTTTTTATTAGCTTAAATACCTCTTGGATTCCTCTAAGTTTCCAATACCCAGCCGGCCGGTCGGCGGCAACACCAACTTCTACTACCTGGTGACGCGTGATGTCAAACGAAGCCTTCACAACGGTTCTGCCGTCAACGGTAACAAACCCACTCTTGATCGCCCTCTGTGCGCGTGAGCGCGATGCGATAAGCTTTTCCCGAACGAGATACGTATCCAGCCGCATGGTGTGCGCAAACTTCTTGTATGTATCATCCCTTAGAGTACAAGCTAAAAAGCTTTACAAAGTCCCTGCTTATGTGGAGTGATGTGCTCGCAAGGTTTGCCAAGTTTCCCGCTCAAGAGCGGGTTGCAGAAGTTTTGCTTGAGCACGGATTCCAGGTGAATAGCGCGGGAGAGGTTGTCTCGGGCACCATTAGGATCCCTGACACCGAGATCTCGCGCGCGGCCAAAGTCGATCGGAGAGCGGTCGACGAGGCAACTACCACTATTCTAGGCGACGAAATGCTCAAGCGCTTTTTTTCAAACCTGAAAACACTGATATTTCTCCGCGACGTTGCCCCTCTTCTGGGACTTGGCGTAATCGTTATAACGCCTGAAGATGCTGCACAGATCGGCATCATCGAAGAAGTTGCAGAAACCGTTGCAGCGTTTGGTGTGCGCGTCAGGCAGGCGGTGACTGATGATCCTTACTTTATTGACGAACCCAAACTGACGATTATCTGCGACACACGCGTTCCAGGTTCGCTTGTTGATAAGCTCCTAGAACTTGCCAGCGTCAAAGGCGTTTCGGTCTTCTGAAACAGGCGCTCTTTCGAATAGCTGAAGAGGGCACATTAGCGGCTAGCGAGCATTTAGGGCACCTCTGACGCATGACAGCTCCGATTCCAAGTAAGGACCGATTCGCGGGACCAGGCCCGGTGCGTCAGTCCCTTTTTTACAGACGATAGAGTGTTCCAAAATCCCGAGCCTTTCGATCGCGTAGACATCTCGTGAGTGGCGACTTCGTTTCAGGGCCGCGTGGATCTGCGCGCGCGTAGCGTTGTTGACATTTATCCGGTCGGTCCCTTTTTTCCACCGCCACAACACGTCGATTTGGTTTTTCGTAAGCTCTGCATCAAAGTCTCCGACTAGTCGGATCTCCAGGGGCAAGCAATGGATCAGGCCGAATCGAGAGGCGATCTGTTCAACAGTGCCTCGCCCGAACGATTCGAGCCGGACGCAGGGCACCGAAACACGTTTACAGCCCGTGTCGAGGGCAATGCCATCTTCGTTGATCCCCACCAGCCAGGCACGTACTATATCGCCCGGTCGGGCGTCGTGCAACTCGCCATATTGCCGCACCAGTAAGTCTGCGGCAACCTGTTCTTCGCTCCCAGTCACCGTCACCGAGATCCACGAGGTAAGCTTGAGAGAGTATTTGACGCGCAATCCACTTAGGTCGTTGCGCAGCATCGCCTCGAACGATCGAGCTACCTTACCTGAGTTGCCGCAGACGAGCTGCATGAGATGGATCGTTCTCATGATCGCTGCCTTGCAGGCGTCACGGGGCAGACCGTTTGGCGCTGCCAAAAACTTCGTCGTGAAGACTTCTTATGCGATTTGCAGCTGAATTTCCGTTAAGCTTAGCCTGGAAATCAGCTTCTGCCTTATCAATGGTGACTCTTCGGGTGCCTTCTATAAGGTTGTCGACGGCGGCGACGATTTTCTCCTCGAGGGTCTCCGGCATGTAGTTTCCCGGAGGAAGACGCAAGCGTACAGCTTCTTTCTCCGTTATTCCAGCACCGACGTGTTTTTCAGCGATCTTCGCGACGCGTTCGTCGACTCCGAAGCTTCGCAAAAGCTTTCCGCCTACCGCGCCATGGGCAATGCCGTTGGTCTTGCACCTGCCGATGTCGTGCAGAAGCGCGCCAATTTGGACAAGGGCCACGTCAGCATCCGCCAGTGATTCGGCAACCTCGACCGCGTATTTGGAGACAGCCTCCACATGTCGTATCAGTCCGTCGCTGCAGCCGCTTTCCTTGAGAAGCTCAAGCGCTCTGTCCGACGAGGGGGGGTTACTCAAAGGCACGTCTCAGCTCTTCCAACTTTCTTCGTACGGCGTCGACCAAAACAGAGCTATCTTGATAATCAAGTCCCGCCTGACAAACGGGACAGACAAAATCATAGTCGGTTGCTGTCTCAAACAAAAAACGACCGCAGCCGTTTTCGCACGTGTAGCAAACGCTCTGTCCTTCAAAGTCTAAACGCGTATCAAGTCTCCTAATAAGCTTCTGTGCCTCTTCGTCCATGTTACGGGAAATGTCACTCAAATCAACTTTCCAAAGGTACGTAAGCCATCCACTGTCCTTATCCCGCTCACGTCGATAGTTTGCTAATCGGTTTTCATAAAGAATATACAGGGTCCGCCTTACCGTGTTAAGGTTCGAACCCGTCTCTTCAGCTATTTTTTCGTCGGTCAACTCGTTGATGGACGCACGCTCAATCATTTCCAACCCGTCATCTCCGACGAGATTCTTCAAATAGCCTCGAACGGCAACATCACTAACCATCATATTATTTTTGTGTGCTAAAGTGTCTTATACCTACTTATGGCGTGTATTCGTACACGATGGGGCCACAACGGCGCAACTCAGCCCCGGTAGGCCTTTTTTGCAGCTTCTATGTAATGCGTGGCGTTGTTGAACGCGGAATCCCTCGACTTACCATATCCGATAGCCGAGATGATCGGCTTCGCGCGCTCGATATAAACTCCTTTTTGGGGTATATCCATGTAATGCGCGCGGTTGCACGCTTTCGTGACCTGAAAATCTTGCTCCGCGAAACAGATCATACGGCATGCGAATCTCCGATACTTTGCGAGGGGGATCAGTTCGCCCTGACAGCTTTCAATGTGGGCCTCGACTAGGTTGACGCCAAGTGATCCCTCGATCGTATCGAGAGTTCCTTGAAACCTCGGGTTGATCTCAATGACGACCGGGCCGCTTGGACCGATAATGAAATCAATGCCATTTGTACCAACCAAACCAAGATCGACTGCCAGCGAGTTCGAAATTCTTTCGATTTCCTTCGCATAAGTCGTTTTAAGCGGAGTCAAACTACCACAGAAGCTGAAGCGCCGCATCGGGCCAAGACTCCTCAGACCAATGAGCTGTTCGTTTATTGCGACGGTGACCGCCTCCTTTCCGGTAGACAGCACCGAAGCGCTAGCATCAATACCGCGAACGTATTCCTCAATGAGAAAGTCATCCCCCCACCCGTTCTCATTATATTGTTCGATACTGCTTTGGAGATGCTCCTCATCTTTGACCAAAACGTTCTTAAATCCCCCCGCACCTCGCTTTGGTTTCAGAATGACAGGAAATGGCAGATTGTCTTCTAGCCTATAATGCTCAGGGACTGAATAGCCTAAGGATTGGAGGTTGTCTCTCATACGACCTTTGTCATTAACGACTCTCGAAAGCGACGGAGAGTTTCCAGCCGTGCGCGGGATTTCAAGTGTCTCAAAACCTGCGGCTAGTATTGCGTGGTCGTAGTCCAAACCCCTCACGAGCGCTTTTACGCCGGCATAGTCGGAGTCGGAGATTATTCCAGGGAACTCGTCTCTTATGAAACGTGTTACGTCACCGCATTTGATCAAGTCACGATCTTCGTAATGGCTTACGGACTCGACGTAGTATCCTGCTCGCTTCGCGGAGCATATGATATGCCTTGTGTTGTATCCTATGACAAGGATCCGCTGGTCTCCACCGCTTCGGCCGGCGGTGCTAGTTGATGGGCTCAGAACGCTTAACACCTACCTTGTCACTCATGTTGCCGATGATCTTCATTTTGCCTTCAAAATCCGCCTTGAGCTCCTGCCCCCTCTGGAGGTGATCGAGAAAGACGCTTAAGGCTGCTATCTCTGAGTGGGGTTGATTCGTGACTGCTACGTTGTAATCCGCGAGTCGGTAGAGGTCTGGAGGCACCTTTTCCGCCCCCACAACGACCATAAGCTTCTCGCTTTCGAGTCGGCCGATCGCGTTTGGAAGGTTCTCTCCGTACATGGTCAGATGCACTACCGCGCCCATTTCTAGCTTCCATTTCACGATCTCTCGCCTCCAGTTGGCGTTATCGCGAATCCAGAAGCTGCCCCCCCAACGTTGCACTACGTCGCGTATTGTAGACACGACGGAGCGGTCGGAAGCGGCGAGAAGCATTCCTTGGGCTCCGAAGGCTCTGGCACACAGACCCACGTGCGTGGTGACGCGTCTATCGCGCTCAATTCGATGACCCACCCTCAAAACCACAATTTCCATAACTTGCTTGCGGACCCCGTGCTTATTAGAGGCCAGTCTTAAATAATTGGTATATCGTACATAAAGATAGCAGTGCTGACTTTAAAGACGAACCTGAACCGGATTTTCCATCCATAAGAAAGCGATTGCTACCGTCTGGATTCTGCTGATTCTCTGTCCAAATCCGATGGTCCTGCCCGTAGACGTCTACCGCTTCTTTAAGATGCTGACCAAGCCGACAGAGGACGTGAACCTCGTTGCTCCATCGCTGCCGGCAAATGGCAGCGCTATAGCGACAATATGTCGACGCTCACGTTCGTTACGCTTATGACTTTCAAGCCTAAGGGACCGTATATTACCTTCCCACGCAGAGCGACGTGCTCAAATTGCAGCAAGGAGATTGTAAATCGAAAGCGATCCTCACTGCAGGCTTATTTGAAGCGAAAGGTATCCCTTACACGTTAAGGGCCTCTCCTGCCCATTTCTGGGTCGACTACATCGGCAGGCCACTAACCAACTTCAGCGAACACTGCGAAACTACCCAGTTGCCCTCGTTGACAACAGCCAATTCAAGCTGCAGACAAAACGAATGCGTCCCTCTATCAAAATATATATAAAGACATCGCGTGGACTTCAATGCCATTATTGAGAAAGATTGCGCTTATAAGTGGACGAGCTGTCATCATTCAGTTTGGCTACTGCAAGGGGCCAAAGAAACGCGTGCGGGAATATCTGCTCGAAGCGCTAGCCAAGCTCGCCTTGAACACTAATTGAGAGCATTGTTCTGTTGTCAGAGGTGGCAGCAACACGTATATATAACGGCGTAGATCACACAGTTGGGCGCTTTAAGCGCGGGGGTTGCCAAGCTAGGTCAAAGGCGATAGGTTCAGGGCCTATTCTCGTAGGAGTTCGTGCGTTCGAATCGCACCCCCCGCATATTGCCTCGCGACGGTCATCCCGGATAGGCGCGATTGCCAAATGATCGTTCAATTGAACTATCAGAGGCTGGCCGAATCTCCGTGACGATCGCAAAGGGCTACCTCATCGATAACGTAATCATCTCTCACATAGACGCAAGTCGTCTGTCGTCGCGATCTCGCCAACCGCACATATGATTGTCCGCAACGCGAAACTGTACGGGGTCAGACTGGGTGTTCGAACCGCACGCCTTTTTCGAGCAGCGCTGCTTCAAATTTAGCGACTCAGCAGCGTTATACACTCTGATAGATGCGCAGTTTGCACCTAACTTGTTTCATTAGTGCTCCTCGAGCATCCACTCTACCAGCGATCCTCGTTTGTAAGAGCTCTTCGCAGAGGTCGCGCTGCGAGACAGCACTAGTCAGAAACCTGTAGCCTGAACACGTTTCTACGTCCGAGCGAAGCAGCAAAAGCTGACCGATACGCCAATAGTCCCAATGGCAGTGCATACCCAAAAAAGCTGTTTTTCAGCACTTTCATGTAGAAACTGACTACAAAATTCTCCCCGGAAGTGACGCCACGTGCCTTCCGACAAGATGTTGTGCTGCAGTTTCCAATAACCTTAAGCGATACGACGACGCAAGACTGGAAAGGTGTTATGATGATCAACGAAGGGACTGAAGACGCTTCGCGTCTCACAGAGAAACACTGCGTTCCGTGCGAAGTCGGCACGCAACCTTTTGACCTAGAAACCATCAACGGATTGCTACCCGTGGTGCCCAAGTGGAAGCTAGAAGACACAACAAAGATCAAGCGAAGCTTCAGGTTCAATAACTTCATCGAGTCGATGCGCTTCATCAATGAAGTCGCGCAACTGGCAGAAGCTGAAGGGCACCACCCAGACATTTTCGTGTCTTACAGCTATGTGCAAATCAGTCTTACGACCCACAACATAGGTGGCTTGTCTGAAAACGATTTTATAATGGCAGCCAAGATAGATGAAATATTTGCGAAAACCGCGGCCAAACCAGAGTAAGCCTGTATTGCAGATGCTAAGTCCTTCAAAACCAAAATACACATACACTGGAGCTTAGCGGTTCGGCGCAGACCAACCCAACAAATCGCTGCAAGCGGATAGACAGAGGCGCAGCTAAACGTCAGAGCGACAAAAAAGGCTCACAGTAGTTGATTCGTGATGAGTCCTAACAGCAAGAGTCGAAACAATGAACTCGGCAGCGTCTTGACAAAGCTAAAAAGCGACCGTTATGCGAGCTTTTTAGGAATTCAGATCACAAAAATCGAACGAGGGTACGCTCAAGCAAATCTGAAAGTGGCTGAACGAATGCTCAATTTCAATGGCTTTGCGCACGGAGGCTTGGTTTTTTCACTCGCTGATGCGGCATTTGCTGCCGCTTGCAACTCGTTTGATCAGACTGCAGTAGCGTTGTCGTTCCACATCGCGTACCGACGACCAGTCCAAGTTAACACGCGGCTGGTAGCAGAGGCTGTGGAAGAGAGCTCAGGAAAAAGCACCGCGCTTTATAAGATCGTCGTGAAGACCGACGACGAACGCATCGTCGCTATATGTGAAGGTTTGGCGTATAAGCTGCCGTCCCGGGCAGTCGAAAATGATGGGCCCGAGGCGATTTGAACGCCTGACCTCACGGTTATCAGCCGTGTGCATATTCTCCATCCTGCAACGACACAGGATGGAATCAAACCTGGCTAAGCTACGGGCCCATTCGTTGGTAGCGCAATGCCTATAGGTTAATGCAATATATAACAATTCTTGTCTCCTCCCCAAGCAGACGGCGACGCGTCGCACCTTTCTTCCCGCAAAGCAATGCTTATATGTATTGAGCTAAAAACGCTGTTGAAGGGTTCGAGCAGCCTACTGAAGGCAAGCTGAGCGCAGAGAAGGGCCGGTAGATCAGGGGTAGATCGCTACCTTGGCATGGTAGAGGCCTCGGGTTCAATTCCCGACCGGTCCACTTTTTTCAACAAGCGCTTATCCTTCGGCGCTTTGTTTGCGGGTCCTTTAGATTGAAATCGCTGTGTTTGGACACTTGGCTGCCTAGGCTTCCCGAGATTTGTAGATTTGCACAGACGCTGTTCTCCAGTCGCGCTTCAACAGATGTTGTTCGGCGCATTGAGCTGAGCTAGCTGAGGCATTATATAGCGCTGAGAACAATACAAATGCGATGAGATTTCGTTGCCCGAACTGTAGCAGCCTTTCTTGCGTGACTTCCGCCGAGCACGTCCTCAAAATTGCCCCCACACTGTACGCAAAGTGCGAGGCTTGTCACGATTTGGTTCTTCAGAAAACAGACGAAATCAATTTGTCGGATATCAGTTTTGGCGATTTGACGTGCACTAACTGTGGAAGAAGACCCCTCGATGCCGTAATGGCGCACATACTCGCCACAGCGGTTCGGCGCAAAGACCGGCCAAAACTGTCGCTTCGAGAAGTAGGTACCCCGCTATTGTCGCCCGGCGTCCCTACATACGCTCCGCCACACATCGGATACCATAACCTGCTCCTCCTGACCAATCAACGACTTATTGCAGATGCGAGCGATAGAATTCTCCGAGAGGTTCCGGAAGTCGCAGGAGTGATCTTTGGAGATACAACGCGAGTAATTGGTCTACTATACAGCCAAGCCCAACCGCACACGTGCCACGTCTTGGCAGGTTGCGACATCCGAGCCGACTTAGTCGCCTCAGCTTACGGGCAGATCCTAATATACAAGAGTCAATCAAAGATTCATATAGAGCACGACAACGCGGTCAAGATGGCAAAATTAGGAGCGCTTCCAATATCGGGCCGCGTTGTGCTTGACGCACTTGCTGGGCCCGGCACTCTCGGTCTTATGAGTGTGCTCATGGGCGCTCAAAGAGTCATTCTCAATGACGCATGGCTGCCGGCCGTGGAGAATGCGTATCTCAACTTGCGAGTAAACAAAAGAATACTCGGCATACAGACGATAAAGCGCGCGCCAATGACCAAAAAAGAGTTCGACAAGGCCCCTGAGCTTTTCTGCACGGCGACTACTGATAACGGCGTCATAGAGCTCTATCACGGTGATTTTCAGGAGTTCAATATTCAAGATTCCCGAGTTGACATAATCTTTATAGACCCGTTTCCAAGTACCGAACGTCAGTTCAACGCGCTATCCGAAGAGCTTCGCAAAAAACACCCAAGAGTTCAAGTGGTCTACTTTTAATGAGAAGCGATCCAAATGGGACGCTTATACGGACGCCCTGCGCAGCCTCAACAAAGCTTAGTGCCAAGTGTTCAGAGCGGCCTTTCACAAAGAAAAACACGTAAGCGGTGACCTAGGCTGCAAAAAGAATTAGAACTCGCTTTTTAACCTATTTTCTACCCCGAGCGATGCTTTTTAAGGAGTGGCACAGTTATCTGGCTATCCCACAACGTCAATGGTCCGACTTGAATTACTGCGATATTTTTCGGATACGCAGCCACAGTACTTCCTCCACGTTGAAAGCGAGGTTCTTACAGGCCGCCGGACTGCAACTGAAGGTCGCGGCGCCCATAGCTAGTTCCTAACAAACATTATCTAGCAGTTCGTTCCATAGCTGGACTAATCACTACTCATCAATTCGTCCCACAAATAGACAGAACGGGCGAACTCGCGCAACTGTCAGACGAGGTAGGTTCGTTAGAAGTGTCCACGTTAGCATTCGTCGTTGGAACTCGGCCTGAAATAATCAAGATGGCCCCAGTGATACGCGAATGCGAAAAACAGTCAATAGATGAGCTGATTATACACACCGGGCAACACTATTCTTACGATATGGATAAAATCTTTTTTGAAGAGCTGGAGCTTCGTGACGCAGATTACGCGCTTCGCGTGGGATCAGGCACAGACGCAGAACAAACCGGCAGGATCCTAGTTGGCGTCGAAAGGGCTTTGATCAAA
>DASPOC010000132.1:0-2234 GCA_035626195.1 Bathyarchaeia archaeon
CGCGGGTATTCACTCAAGCATTTGTTGCCCTTAATGTCAAGGATCGCGTCGATGACGATGTTCGACTTCGCCACGTACTCCTGCCAGTCACTGATGCGTCTCTCGATGGCCGGGAAGGAGGCCATCATGGCGAGGATGTTCGCCCCCATAAGCGTGCAGCCGAGCATTTCAACCTCTTTGATGCCAAACTTGCGTCCTGTGACGTCGCCGATCATCTGCGTCGTGCGGAGGACTTGATCAGCATATTCGCTCGTCGTTGCCAGCACGCCGCTTGGCGCAGGAGATGCCATCGACTTGTGCCCGCTGCCGACCACGAAATCAACGCCGAGCGCTTTGCCGTCGACCGGCTTGATTCCGACGGTGTACGCGCCGTTATAGAGGATCGGGACGTCATACTGGTGCGCTGCCTTCGCAGCTCCCGCAATATCGTGCTCGTTTGCAAACGAATAGTCGAAGTGGTCGAGCATCACAAGGCCGGGCTTTTTGCCCTCTTCACGCGTCACTTGCTCGATCTTCTGCGCAACAGCGTCGCCTGTGACGACGTTATCCTTGTTTAGGGGAACCTCTTTGACCACTGCCCTCGCGTTTTCAACCGCCAAGAACTCAGTATAGTGGGCGAGGGCGGAGACGAGAACAGTATCGCCTTTCTCCGCGAGTGAAAGGCAGACGGCCTGAAAGGCACGACGTGCCCCCGGCGTGACGCGCGCTTCGTCCATGTTGAGGAACTTGGCGAGATCGCTGTGGAACTCAGCGATGGGCGGCTTGGTGATCTTATCGAGGCGGAACGGCTTGCGGCACATGTCGCACGTTGAGTAGCCATCACCGTAGGCGATGAGGGCTTTCATCGCCTCTGCTGTGAGACGGCCTGCCGCTTGGATTGGATGAATGTTAACGTAGTTCTCTTCGACCTCACGGACGGGTATATCATTGATCTTCATTCTCGAAAACTCCTTCCAGCCTCAACAGCGCTTGCTTTACGCGAGCAACCGATTCGCGCGCCAGGGCTCGCTGTTCCTCGTTAAACTTATGCAGCGGCGCCGTCTCCCTAAGCAACACTCGCAGATCGGTGAGCGCGAACAGCGCTTCAAAAAGGGTGTCTACCTGTTCACTCATGTTTCAACCTCAAAACTCGTCGTGTACGACGTACCTCTCCCTATTATCTGCCCTCTATGAAAGACAATTCCTCGCATGGTCAGTGTACGGTACGCGGGCTATTGAACGTTCATAAAAGGACAAAATATGCCTACAACTGCACGCTGATTAGTGCGGAAGCAAATAGAGCTATTTAAGAACAGATTGAACTTGTACGAGATTTGCTGTAAGTGTCGTTTGATCGATGTAACCGAAAGTGGGGGGATGCACGATTCGACTTCTTCTGATCCACGCGGATAAAATCAGCTACAAGGCAACGGAACGAACCAAAGTAGCGGAGGACATAGAATCGAAAGAGGACAGCATGGACGACTGTCTTGTCGTTTTCTCGAGTGTGGAAAAGCTCGATGAGCTCAACGCCGCTGGTGTAGCTGAAGCGGCAAAGAGCAGCATCGTTGACGTGCTGGGCAGACTCAAAGAAAATCGCGTCATGCTCTTCCCGTTTGCGCATCTGACGAGCACTTTAAGCTCTCCCCAGGTGGCCTTGGAGATACTTACGTCGCTAGAGGCTTCGCTGAAGAGCGACGGGCTCATCGTAAAGCGGGCACCTTTTGGGTGGAACAAGGAATTCGACATCAAGAGTAAGGGACACCCGTTAGCCGTCCTTTCTAAGGTGATCTGCCCATATGGCAAGATGGAGTGCGATTTCCTGTGCCCCTACTGCACGAATCCGATAAAGCTTCAGGACCTTAGCAGCCTGCTTGAGCCCTTCCCCACGTCGTAGCTGATCTAGGGGCGACGAAAACCGCCTCTCCGTTCTGATCAAGAACACACGAGCGATAAATAAAAAAAGGCTAAGCGCGTGCGATAGAGTGTTTAAGCTGGACAAGCGCACGTGAGGCGATGAGTTACATGTATAGCGACAAAGTGATGCTGCATTTCATGAACCCACACAACATGGGGGAGATCAAGAACCCGAGCGGTGTGGGGGTGGTCGGAAACCCGGTGTGCGGGGACCTTATGCAGATCCAGATCAAGGTGGATGACGGAATTCTCACTGACGTCAAATTCAAGACGTTCGGCTGCGGAGCGGCCATAGCGACGAGCAGCATGGTAACGGATCTGGCGATCGGAAAGACGAT
>DASPOC010000133.1:0-11469 GCA_035626195.1 Bathyarchaeia archaeon
CACGTAGATCAGAATGTTCAACAGCCCAGACCCTTCGCCTCCAAACGGGGAGTTAAGCATGAGCAGACTCAGCGGCACCAATCCACCGAGTGCGGTATAGCTGTCTAACATGCTGTTTACTGATCCGGTTCCGGTAGAGGCCGTCGTTACGGTGAACATCATCGACCCGCTGACGCCGAAGCGAATCTCCTTCCCCTCAAGGTTCCCGCTCGACTGGTTTACAGCGAGGCTCGAAAGCGCAGGGTTTGACGCCTCCGCGGCGAGGCCAATGCTGAGCAGCACGATGAATATGGCGAGGATCGCTCCGATGAGCACCCACGCCTCTCGAGTATTCCCCACAAGCACGCCAAACGCGTAAATCAATGAAATAGGCAGCAGGAGCATTGAAATTATTTCCACGACGTTCGTCACGGGGTTTGGATTCTCGTACGGGAAGGCTGAATTCTGTGCGAAAAACCCCCCTCCGTTCGTCCCGAGATGCTTGATTGATTCAAGCGATGCGACGGGCCCCCGATAGAGGGTGTCGCTAGTCCCCTCCACCGTTTTGTAAGCTAAGGGCCCACCGAGCGTTTGTGGAACGCCCTGCGCTAGTAAGATAAGCGAAACAATCAAGGCAAGCGGTATTAGCACGCGCGTTATTGAACGCACAAAATCAGAGTAGAAGTTGCCCATGCCCAATATTTGCCGAAACCCAGGTCGTTTGTCCCTGCTCGCAAATCCTCTGATGAATGCGGCACCGGCAGCCAGTCCTGTGGCCGCTGAGGTGAACATGAGAAACGTGATGCAGGCCATTTGGCTAAGGTAGGACAATTGTATCTCGCCAGCATAGCTTTGCCAATTTGTGTTGGTAATGAAGCTTGCGGCAGTGTTGAACGCTTGATCGATCGCCATGTTTGGCGCGCCGGTAGGGTTGAGAGGAAGCGATGCCTGGTTGAGCAGAATGACGAGAACAACGAGCGCCATCAGGCTGTTGAGCAGCAAAAGGTTGAGGATGTAGCGAGTCACGCTCATGTTTTCAGTAGGATTAACACCGAGTATCTTAAACAAAGCACGCTCAAGTGGGCCAAAGAGCGTGTCGAATCGACTACGTTCTTTGAAGTAAACCGAGGCGAGGTAGCGTCCGACAGGGCGAGCGAGAACGAGCACTACCGCAATTATTATTATAGCTTGAATAATCCCCGCGAAGTCCACTTGAACCACTAAAACCTTTCTGGATAGAGAATCACATACGTGAGATAGAGGAGTAATACTAGGGCGATGGCCACGAACACGACGTAAGAGGCATCCATCGAACCCTATGATAGGTATTGTTCTATAAAATACCGTCGGCTTGCGCTTTGCGCCTTCCATCGCACGCAAATGAGCGCGGGACTGGCGAAAAGAGCGTTGAAACTTCTGGATCCCGGATGAGCGCCGCAAGAATAAGGAGGGTCACCCTCAGCTCATCGGCACACTCCTAAAATCGTTCTGGGTGAATGAGCACGTAAGTGAGATAGCCAACTAGGCTGATGCCGAGAATAACGAAAGCTACGTAAACTATGGTAGTGATCGAGAGATCCGTAAATATCTGTGAAGCAAGTATATACATAGACTAACCCCCCCAATCTTATGAGGTAGATATTCGGCTCTGTGAAGGCATGCAGGGCATTAAGCCACAATATGCAGGTAATTTATTAACAGATCGATGGCTTTAATGGCGATGAACGGTGTGATCAAACCGCCTACGCCGTAAACCGCTATGTTTCTTATCAGCGTTGAGGTAGCATCTTTTGGCTTATATTTTACTCCTCTCATAGCGAGCGGAATCAATGCGAGAATGACGAACGTGTTGAAGATAACGGCCGCCAAGATCGCACTATGGGGTGATTGCAGGTTTATGAAGTCGAGCTTGCTAATCGCCGGAAGCGTTGCGGCAAATATGGCCGGAAGTATCGTAAAATATTTGGCGAAATCGGTTACAACGCTGAAAGTCGTGATTGACCCTCGCGTCATAAGGAGCTGTTTTCCGATCCCCACTACATCGATTAATTTAGTTGGATCGCTATCGAGGTCAACCATGTTCGCCGCCTCTTTCGCCGCCTGCGTTCCGCTATTCATTGCAAGCCCCACGTCGGCCTGAGCAAGGGCGGGCGCGTCGTTCGTCCCGTCTCCGGACATCGCGACGATTTTCCCCTGCTTTTGCTCGGCCTGCACGATCTTTATTTTGTCCTCTGGCTTACTCTCAGCAACGTAATCGTCGACGCCCGCTTCAGCCGCGATCGTCGCTGCGGTCAACCGGTTATCACCTGTGACCATTATAGTTCTAATGCCCATCTCCCGTAGCTCTTGTAACCGTTCGCGCATGCCCGGCTTAACCGAGTCTTTTAGATGTATAACTCCCATCGGCTCTCTGTCGACGGATACGACGAGTGGCGTCGCGCCGCGCTGCGCGATTCCGTCGATGACGTCTCTAAACCCTTGTGGGACGTAGCGCACATAGTCGCTCATGACATCTAAGGCACCCTTCCGCACCTCCCTGCCGTCAGCCAGGTCAACCCCACTCATCTTTGTCGATGCGGAGAACTCGATGACGTTCTTGACGTCGGGGCGCGTCAAGTCGGGAATGAGTTTTTCTGCGAGGGCGACGATGGACCTACCCTCTGGGGTCTCGTCGCTGACTGACGAGAGAAATGCTGCGCGCGTAACGTCGGCCTCCGTTTTATCGCCTAAGGGAATGAACTCCTCTGCAAGTCGGTTCCCGATGGTTATCGTGCCTGTTTTGTCGAGTATGATGGTGGTCACATCACCCGCAGCTTCGACGGCTCTGCCGGAAGTGGCGATGACATTGTACTGCGTCACCCGATCCATGCCGGCGATGCCGATTGCTGGCAATAGTCCACCAATGGTCGTCGGGGCAAGACACGCGAGCAGCCCATATAATACAGTAATGTCACTTGTGACGCCCAAGAAGCTGCCCAAAGTGTTGAAGGTGATGATGATGACCGTGAGTATCCACGTCAAGCCGGCGAGGACGGTGGTCAGCGCGAGCTCGTTTGGGGTCTTTTGTCTTGTCGCCCCCTCGACCAGCGCGATCATCCTGTCTAGGAACGACTCGCCCGGATTTGCTGTGATCTCTATTAACAGCTCATCGCTCAGAAGCGTCGTGCCGCCGGTCACCGAGGTGAAGTCCCCACCACTCTCTCGTATCACGGGCGCCGATTCGCCGGTTATCGCGGACTCGTCGACGGAACCACTGCCTTTGATCACGTCTCCGTCATTGGGGATCGTGTCGCCGGCGCGAACCAGGACCTTGTCACCTTTCACCAGTTCGGATGAATCCACCTCAGCTATCGTGCCATCGTCGGCTATTTTGTGGGCATGCACCTCTTTCCTCGTCTTTCTGAGGCTTTCTGCTTGTGCTCTGCCTCTCCCCTCTGAAATCGCTTCTGCGAACGTAGAAAACCACACAGTTAGCAGCAGGAGTATTGATATTTCCGAGTCGAACAGAGCATTGCTCAATCCGAAGATCCAGCCGCCGATAGATAGAATGAGCGTGAAGAAGAAGGTGACCTCCACAACGAACATGACGGGGTTGCCAATCACGTGTCGGGGGTTTAGTTTCTTGATCGAGTCAGCAAGCGCCTCGACCAGAATTTTTCGGCTGTAAACTCCGCTGCTCAATGTGCCTCCTAAATGTGGGCAAGCGCCTCTCCTAGGGATCCGAAGATGAGGACTGGGAAGAACGTCAGAAGGTTAAGGATGACGACAACTCCGATGAAGACCCCCCCGAAAATCCACGTGTCGGTTCGCATAGTGCCAATATCGAAGGGCACTATCTTCTTGTGCAAGAAGACCTCAGCGACGAACAACATCAGGATGAACGAGCCGTAGCGCCCCACGGCAAACACGATGGCCATTGAGTAATTCAGGAAGGGCGAAACCGAAAGTCCCGCCAATGCCGACCCGTTGTTTGCAGCTGCTGACAGGTACGCGTACGCAAGCTCGGCAAAGCCCTGAAATCCTGGGTTTAAGGTCTGACTCGCCGCAAAAAGGACGCCAAGCGTCGTGAATGTGAATACGAGGAATGGGTGAATCAAGAAGGAAAACACCGTTAGTTTTGTCTCATACCCTTCGATTTTCCGCCCAAGATATTGCGGCGTTCTCCCCACCATCAGGCCCACGATGAATACCGAGAGTATGACGAAGATTAAGATGTTGATCATCCCACACCCAAGGCCCCCAAATACGCAATTCAGCATCATCATCGCCTGCAGAGAGGTCGCGCCCCACGGGCCCCAGCTGTCATGCATGCTGGTCACAGCGCCGACTGCACCAGCGGTCGTCCATGCCCCGAACTGAGCGGAGCTGACGTCACCGAACCGTACCTCTTTCCCCTCCATATTTCCAGCAGATTGGTTCACGGCGAGGCCTGAGAGCGCGGGGTTTGACGATTCGGATATTATGTTAATGACAAGCGCAGCGCTGAGTATGACTAAAACTGCGCAGATCAACACCCACCCCTCTTTGGTATTTCCCACCATCGTGCCGAACGCGTAGATAAAACCTGACGCTATCAAGATCATGAGGAGGATTTCCACCGCATTGGTTGCTGGGGTTGGGTTCTCATAGGGGTTGGCCGAGTTTTGTCCAAAGTACCCGCCTCCGTTTGAACCGAGCATCTTTATCGACTCCATTGAAGCGACTGGCCCCAGGTACAGCGTCTGGCTTTGATTCTCAACCGTGGTGTAGTGAACGGGTCCGTTTAACGTCTGGGGCATGCCCTGGGCGACAAAACAAAGTGAAAGGATGAGGCAAATTGGCACCAGTATCCGGGTCATGGATCGCACAAAGTCGAAGTAGAAGTTACCCACGTATTGGATCTTCTTGAACCCCGCCCGTGGCTCTTTGCTTGCAAATCCCCTGATAACCGCCACTCCGATAGCCATTCCCGTCGCCGCAGAAGTGAACTGGAGAAATATCAGCATCATCTGGCTGAGGTACGATGCCTGCGTCTCGCCTGCGTAAAACTGCCAGTTCGTATTCGTGACGAAGCTCGAGACGGTATTCACAGCCAGATCAAGACTCATGCCGGGCGCTTGGGTAGGGTTCAGGGGGAGGACTCCTTGGTAAAGGAGAATGAGAAAAACGGGTATCCCCATGACCAGGTTGAACAACAGGAGATTGCCGACGTAGCGTTTGGCGCTCATCCCCTCATTCGGATTGACGCCGAGTGCTCGAAATAGAAGGCGCTCGACAGGTCCAAAAAACGCATCGAATCTGCTCCGCTCTTTGTAATAAGTCTGGACCATGTATCGGCCAATAGGGCGGATCAGGAGTAGTTGGACGACGATGATGACGGCAACTGCGATGATCGACGTCAGGTCCATTTAAGACCACCCATTCTTTGCACCTATCTGTTCGGTGTTGACAGCTACAGGTCAGGGATGCCCACGATCTAGACATAACCGTGGCATGCGGTGGCCGCAGTTGTAGTGGCAGCGTGTACCACGAGACTTAGACGCTAACCCGCCTAAACGACGATTATCCTATATAAAACTGACGGAAATACCCTTCCGGGTTAACAGCTACAGGTCAGGGATGCCCACGATCTAGACATAACCGTGGCATGCGGTGGCCGCAGTCGTAATGGCAGCGTGTACCACGAGACGTAAACGCCAACCAACCCTCGCAGCGCTCGTTCTTGATGAAACTTATCTGCGAAGAACGGGGTTATCTGCGGTATTTTTCCAGCACGCTCGCTATGCTGGTCAGCACAAATTAGGTAAACGGGCGAAAGCTGCAATCGCCGTCATACTTCGTGGGAAGTGTATATATAGGTGCCTTGAAAAGTTAGGAGCAAAAACGGAGGTGCTGCCAAGAGATGTATAAACGCATCTTATTACCGGTATCAAACCCGCGAAATGCCGGATTCACGCTTAAGGCAGCCCTGCAGTTGCTCGAGCCCGATGGCACAATCGTATTATTAAGCGTGGTCGGTACGCGCGAGGATTATCCCGATCGTGCTGAGAGCTATCGGAAAAAGACTAATCTCGTGATGAAGCTGATGAAATCAGTAGCACCTGACAGAGCCGAGGTCGTGCCCGAAATTATGCTTTCATCATCGATTCGCGATACAATCCTCGATCAGATAGCTACGCACAACATCGACCTCGCGATTCTGGGCTACAGCCTTCAATCAACGCTCTATAAGATCAGGTACGGGGACGTCATTTACCCCCTTGTGAAAGATGCGCCGTGTGATGTGATCCTGTCGAACCTCAAATACGAGAGCACTTTTGAGCGAATACTCGTTCCGTCGGCGGGGTACAAGCACTCTATACATGCAGTCACGGTGGCACGGGCCCTTGCCGAGAAGGCGCACGGCCACATTACCCTCCTTCATATTGCAGAGCCCAACGAGAGCGATACGCAGGCCGATTTGCAACTTCTCGCTTCCACGTACGATAACGTTGACATCAGCGTCTTCTCAGGTCCGGTTGTTCAACAGATCACTGTGGTCTCAAAAGCCTACGATCTTATCATTATGGGGGCTTCAGAGCGGTCCAGGGGGGCAAGCGCGATTTTCGGGACCGTCGTGGACAAAGTTATCGAACAGACCGATAGAAACATCTTTGTTGTGCGTGCATAGGCCGATCACGTAGCGGTCGAGTTGGTGGCGGTTGCATTCACGGCCAGTGCGTTGAGCGCCGTCGCGTTCGCCTCTGCAGCCCTCAGCGCCGTAGGGCTCAATAGATTATCTAATGCGATATTGAGCAGCAACACGTTGACGCGCGGCTCTCCGAAGACGCCGGCAACGGGATTTTCGGTATACTGTTTGACGAGTCTCGTGAGCACATCCTGAGGGATCCCGGTTACGTTTGATATGCGCGGAACTTGCAGGAGCGCACTTTCAGGTGAGATATTGGGATCGACTCCCGAACCCGATTGTGTCACGAGGTCGATCGGTACGAGACTAACGGATGGGTTGAGTCTCTTCTGATACGCGACCTGCTGACTTACGTTTGCTATGAGAGCAGGATTATTTGGCCCCCAATTCGACACCCCAGATAGCCTCGATTGAAAGTGCATGGGATCGTTAAAGGCCTGCCCCACTAGGCTCGATCCAACGACTGAGCCATTTTGGATCAGCACGCTTCCTTCGGCAGCCGGCTTATCGGCAATCTGTGCGATCCCCACCAGTAAGAGCGGAAAAACCAGGCCGCACAGTACTAAAAAGATCACAGTCGTCTTAACCGCCGCAAACAGATCACTTTTCAGCATTGATGCCGCAGTGTCACGTATTTGTTTAAATATCTTACGCGCAGCCCGCTGCGTGTCAAGCTGACGTGCACGAAAGGCCCGACATAATAAGGCGTTTGCTACGAGCGACGGCTCGACGGGTCTCGTTGCCGTTGTCCCGTTGCGCTGTCGACTACGATGCTGATCAGGCGGAAAAGCGCATTGGCCGACTTCAGGACGTTGAAGACAAGAGGCCACAGGTATATGGCTGAATAGGTGCTAAAACGATAGATGCTTGTTGGACCCTCAAGAACTGCTCATCCAACAACAAAGCACCGCACGCTGCAAAGGAGGCGGTTTGGCCAAGTAATGGGGGAACCAAATGGGAACTGACGATGCTTCTACGTCAAGAACGTCTCATCGTGCCGAGAACGTTGGCGCGTACCTTATTGAGCGGCTTCGATTATTGGGCCTTTCACACGTCTTCGGAGTGCCAGGGGATTACGTGCTCGGCTTTTTCAAGCAGCTCAGCGATAGTGCGCTCAACCTTGTCACGACGTGCGACGAGCTGAGCGCGGGCTACGCCGCTGATGCCTACGCGCGTATACGGGGGATAGGCGCCGTTTGCGTCACCTACTCCGTTGGCGGCCTCAAGGTCGTCAACGCCACAGCGCAGGCATACGCGGAAAAATCTCCGCTGATAGTCATCGCCGGAGCTCCGGGAATCAAAGAAAGGATAGGGAACCCCCTCCTCCACCACAAAGTGCGCACCTTCAACACCCAAAAGAAGATTTTTGAGGAAGTGACTGTCGCGTCTGCGGTTTTAGATGATCCGCACACTGCGTGCCAAGAGATCGATCGCGTGTTATCCGAAGCACTCCGCAGTAAGCGACCGGTATACATTGAGCTCCCGCGCGATATAACGCTCGCTCACGTGAAGCCGCCATATCAGGCTTCGGTACCGCGAGCAGAAGATACGAGCGATCCTAACGCTTTGCACGCCGCTCTTGACGACGCAGTGGCCATGATCAACAAGTCTCAGCAACCAGTCGTAATTGCCGATGTCGAGCTGCACCGGTTCGGACTGCAGGACAAGCTTCTCGCCTTAATCGATAAAGTGCAGATACCTGTCGCTGCGACAATTCTGGGTAAATCAGTTGTGGACGAATATCATCCCCTGTACATGGGCATCTACGAAGGGGCGATGGGCTTCGCGTCCGTCCGCGAGTATGTCGAATCAAGTGATTGCCTGATCCTCCTCGGTGCCTTTATGACGGACGTTAACCTCGGACAATATACCGCGCATATCGACCAGGAAAAGGCAATTTACGTCACGAGCGAGCAATGTTTGATTCAGTATCGCATGTACGCGGGCGTCGGTCTACACGACTTCCTCGAAGGCCTGCTCACCGCCCCTATCACGCCGCGGACCTCCCGCGACTTTCCACACCCGCGGCCTATCGTACCATTCGTGACGACACAAGGACAGAAGATCACCGTCAAGAGACTGTTTGAACGCCTTAACTGGGCGCTCGAGGACAACACCGTGGTCATCGCCGACGTCGGCGATGCGCTTTTCGGCGGGCTTGATCTCATCACCCACCGCAGAACTGAATTCCTGTCGCCAGGGTATTACCTTTCACTCGGGTTTGCCGTGCCGGCGAGTATCGGAGCGCAACTCGCGAACCCAAATCTTCGTCCGTTAGTGCTCGTCGGTGACGGGGCATTCCAAATGACCGGCATCGAGGTTTCGACCATCGCGCGGCTCGGCCTGAATCCAATCATCGTCGTGCTGAACAATTATGGGTATGCGACCGAACGGCCAATCCAAGACGGGCCGTTCAACGACCTGCGGGTGTGGCAATACAGTCGGTTCCCGGACATCGTTGGCGGGGGGACCGGGGCGGTCGTAACGACAGAGGACGAGTTTGACCAAGCGCTCGACGCAGCACAGGCGTACACCGAGGGGTTTACGATTGTTGAAGTCCAGCTTGATCCGCACGATAGCTCGCCCGCGTTGCAGCGGCTGGCCGAAGGTCTTGCGAAGAAGCTTCGTTGAAACTCAAGCTTTAGATAGCAGCCACGGCTCAGCCCTTGCTGGTCGCATGACAGGTGCGTTTTTCTTGAGGAATCACATTACAAGCGAGGCGTCGTCACTGGCGCTGCACTCACCCTATATACGTCGTTTTTTGTTCCTACTTAGTCGAATCGTGAGTACGGAGGCGAGCGAAAAAGCGAGAATCGCTCCAAGAACCGCGAAGACCGCCGACCCGTCAGCAAATCCGACGTTTGCTGCGTCTGCTGCTCCTACAGCAGTGGTTCCCGCGCTGTTCTGTGAAGCAACGGCGCCATTGCCCGTCGTCGTCACCGAACGATCGAGCGTTGTGAACTGCACTCGTCCAGTACCCTGCAAATAATCGATGTAATTGGCGAGCATATTCACTTCTGCGGCAGAGACGGTACCATCGGCCGCCTTGAAATCGGAGGGGTGATACAGTACCACGAAGGTGTTGATGCTATAAGGATCGTTAAGCCATTGGTTGGTTGTGTTCTCGAGCGACTGAAGGGTATTGTTACCGACCTCAGTCGAGATCGTGTCTAATCTCATACCATCCAGGTTTCCCCCATTCTGGATGAAATCTGCAAAGGCAGTGCTATATTCCGTGAAGCCTAGCGCTTTTGCCGCCCTTAGCGTGTTGTTGTCGCTCTTGTCAAATGGGGGGAGAAACGAGGTGGGCGTGACCCCGAACGCTTGGGTGATGTCGTCGCGCCCCAGCTTGATTGCGTCGTATTGCGCGGCATAGGGCCTCCCATAAAATTCACTGGGCCCCTGCGGTGACGGCCCAACATCCAGGTGCGTATTGCCATGCTGTGCGAATTGAAAAAGGTGGTTTGAAGTGAGCGATTTCATGTAATCGAAAAACGTTTGATTTACTTCAATCAGCTGATTGCCCGAAGGCGTAGGGTACGGATGCGGAATTATGCCCAGCGTCACCGGCACATTCTTGTCGATGTGCACCTGGTTGACAGCTTGAAGCTCGGCGAAGTCGGCCTTAGGCGCGACGTCATCCTCTCTAAATATCACATACTTAGTCGTTTGCGCAGAGCCCGTGGCTCCACTGCCTGCGCCCGTGAAGAGCAGCGAGAATAGAAGTATTGAAACGAGAGAGCAGACGAGGACGATTTCCGGTCTGACTCTTTTATTGCGTTTGATTTCCTTTGACTTGTCTTGCGGCACGGGACACACTCGGAGACGTTGTTAGTATCAAGAGACGTGGCGCGCTCTCGCCTATCAATAGCTCGCGTTGAAGATCGACTGTGGAGGGTGATCGCTCTTGCCAAAAATGGCAAGTAGATAAGTTATTGAGACTCGTTGTTTAAATAGTGCTCGTCGCGTGTGTTGTCCAGGGTTCAATCCAAAACGCTCGTAGAGCAACAGCGCCGTTGGAACATCACTGCGTGAGGCAAAAATGGAACAGATGGGTAAGGTCTTGGATTCGCGAAAAAATCGTGGGCGCTCACAGTATTGCGCCGATAACGGTGCCGACAAGTCCTCCAATTAATATTCCGGCTAGCGGCGCGAGCAGGGCTCCGAAGGCTAAGCCAACCGCGAGTCCAAGAATCGCTCCGATGACGGCTCCCCCAGCGCTCCAACCCCCCCAAGATTTGCTGGCCGATGAACGCGCCTAGTGCTCCACCGACGATGACGCCAAGCAGCAAGCCGATCGCCGCGGTCAATATACCGCCCAGCGGAATGCCTATGTCGACACCGAGCAGAACCCTGACGAATGAACCAATCAGGCCGCCAATCAAACCCCCTATTATCGCACCACGGTGCCTGCCAGCCCAGGCGCCGACTAACGCGCCGACGATAACGCCGATAGTGATCCCAGACCACCGTTAGCAAGGATGCTTCCGACTACGTCAAGTGCCCCACCTGCAAAGCCGCCGACAACGCCGGGATTTGCGAGGCCTGCCCCATCATTGCGCGCAGCTGCCCAGAGCGTACCGAAGCTTCTGTAAGAGGACACGTTAGTTAAGTAGCGGGTCTCTGTTTAAAGTGTATGGCGCAAGCGATGTCGATCAAAAAAGGGTTGCTAAATGGCGGCGCACCAAGCAAATGTCGTAGCGGCGACCTGCGCTCGGGCTCGCAGATGCAAGCCCCTGTTCGTTCTATTTCGTATTGAGGTCGCGGTTTTTTTGTGCAATTGTTGGTTTTGTACACGCTTTGACTAAACGCTCCGTGAGTAC
>DASPOC010000134.1:0-40414 GCA_035626195.1 Bathyarchaeia archaeon
CGTTCTGAATGGTGCAACGCCCCTTGATTTCACGCTTTACGTGCCGGAGGGGCACGGGAGCCTTGAGTCGGTTCCGGTACCAAACGTGGAGGAGACAGGCGATCCTAAAAAGATCTTCACCGCCCATTTTAACAACGGAGCAGAGGTGTGGTAGGTCCACAGCACACTCATATGTGTAGCTATGACGATCCATCGCCGTGGTGCTTAGGGATTGGACAACGTGTCGGGGCAGCTATGCTGCAGGCCTCCATCGACTATTTTACGAACGTGATCAATTACAGATAGGAGATTCTGATGAATCAAAAAGCATATTACCAGGACAAGATTTGCATCGTCACCGGTGCCAACTCCGGCATCGGGTATGCACTGAGCGGAGACCTCCTCGGCAGAGGGGCAACAGTCTACATGGCAGGGCGCAACCCGGAAAAGGTGGCGAAAGCGGCCGGGCAACTCGCAGCACACACAGACCGGGTCCACGCCGTCGTTGTGGACGTGACAAAACAAGAGCAGGTACAACAGGCGATTGAGAGCACGGCAGCAGAGGCTGGCAGGCTCGACATGTTGTTTAACAATGCCGGTGTGGGGGGCACCTTGCAGTATGAGACTGCTACCCTTGAGGACTGGAAAAACATCATCGATACCAACCTGTGGAGTGTTATTTATGGTGTGCATGCCGCAGTGCCGATCATGCTCAAACAGGGGTCTGGCCATATCGTGAACACCTCATCGATTGCAGGCCTGATCCCCCCTCCGTTTCAGGCGCTCTACTGTCTTACAAAATACGGCGTTACAGGGCTTTCCGAATCCCTCAGATACGAGTATGCGGAAAAGGGGCTCAATTTTTCAACTATCTGTCCTGCGAATATTGCAACACCGATCTTTAAGAAAACCATTGATGGTAAGGTCCACGATGAACTTCCAGACGCCCCCGGTGATGCCTATCCTGTAGACAAAGCAGCATCCTACATTCTGGACCGGGTTGCAGAACGTAAGGGGATTATCATCGTGCCTGAGGAGCCATCTACCGATCTGTGGAAAGGATACGTCCTCGGAATGAAGACTTTTGACGACATATTGTTACAGATGGCACACGACCGCAGGGTATCGTATGAAACAAAGGGCACTTATTTTTGATATCCGATAACGTCACAAACCATTACCTAAGTAACGTGAGATCGCCCTTTAGGGGCGGAGCTGCCGATCGCAAGGAGCCATCGTGAACAACGAGAACGCGCAGTGGGACCCTGTGGGTCAGCAGGAACAGCAAGCCTTTCTAAAACAGAGGGGGGAAGTTGGCCTTTCCATCGAGGAGGTCCTCTTACTCGTCTTCGGAGTCTTCTTCGTCCTCTATGGCCTGCTTCTGTTCCCAGTTCTTACAGGAGCGCTTCGATATAGCCTGGACAGCGCGGACGGTCTTTTCCTGGTAATTGTCTCTTTGCAAGTCATCACGATGGGCAAGACGCCGTTTGGTGACCTCCGTCGTTCGTGGATACTGGTGATCGTTGGGATAGCCTCGGCAATGCTTGGGTCTTTAGCCATCTTCGTTCCCGGATCTCTGACAGTGCCTGTTAGTATATTGACCACCGTCATCCTTGTGGTCGGGGGGGTCTCGCTTCTTGTACAACTGTTCATCTCTGAAGAGAAGGCAAAAACGTGGATGAAGGTTCCTGGAATACTGCAGCACCTGACTATTGCCTGTGGCGTTGTGTACGTTTTAGAGATACTCGTGGGCATCTTCTCACTCTCGGGCGTCGTCGTGGGCAACCGCCTGATCGTCCCCGGTAACTCGGCCGGACCACTAGTAGCAGTGCTGGTCTTGATCTTTGGCCTCAGTTTCTTCTACCTCACGTGGTGCATCCAGAAGGCTACCAGATTGTATCCCCCTCAAGAGACAAAAAATCCTACACGGGAGTAAATGACCTCAGAAACCCCCCCTTCACAAGACGGCTTCAGCGTGTTCAGGGAGGCCTCCCTCCCCCTCGCAGACGCATTCGGCCTCTTCCAAGGAGCGCTCTTAATACTTTTAGGACTGCTGGTTTATGGCGTAGAGTTTGGCGGAATCCCATTTAACGAGAGCGGTCAGCTTGGTCTGTTGCTGGTACTCACGTCGCTTCAGGTGCTGGCCGTTGGATCGTTCCTAGGCAGACAGTATAGGCGCTCGTGGTGGCTCATGACCATCGGAATTGTATTTGCCGGAATGGGGATAATCTCATGTATCGTTCCGGGAATTTTGGCCGATGTGATCCGACCACTCCTCGGAGTTCAAAACATCTTCACCGGAGGTCTGTTTTTGGCACTACAGCTCGTCGTCCCGGCAGTGCACGGCACGAGAAGCCCTCCGGCCGAATCGGTTACGCTTCTCCCCCACATGAAAAGACTGGGCCTTACTGTAACGGTACTCATGATCGTATCAATTGCGTTTGGGCTGAACATGCTCGCACCAGTTCTCCTCCCAAGTTTGGTAGGTCTCGTCCCATTTGCGCTACTCTTTCCAGTACTCGTCATTATCCTCGGGCTGCTTATGTTATACATCGTTTATATCGATCAGAAGCTGCGGTAGATGTGCAAAAACAAGTTTTGGCCGTTTGGTCGAGTGGGAAACGCATTTTATTATCGCAAAATTATTTCGTTTTGCGTATGTGCTTCCGCAGATTGTAAATTTTGGATAGGCAATCGGCATTGTTAAGCCAACGTTCGCTTATTGCCCACTTCACAGTCTGAATTACGGGTTCTGATCGTGACAAGGTATGGAACGGCATTGGTTCTCTCTTTCGGGACGATCGGCACGATCGTGGTCGCGGGGGTGGTCGCAGGGAGAGGCATATGAACCATAAGCACCATTAAGGGCACTCACCAGGAAAAACGTCGATTGGCTGTGTCTCAGTTCACCCCAAAAACACGGAAAAAATAGGAGAGGTCAGGCGTCAGAGCTGGGGCGGACCTCGTTTCCATCGGTCAGCACAACCCGAAACCCTCGCGGCATTTGAAGCAAATTTCAGGACGCAGCGGTCGAACGGAATAATATCGCCATCCGCTTCTGACGCTAAACACACGTTAAAATCTATGTACTACTGGTGTGATATCTCATGAACGTGGCATATCTCAAGGATGTGGCCACTGAGTGGCGCACCTCCGTACGACGCATCGAGTGGTTAAACAATGAAAGGAGTACTATGCAACAAGATAAAGTAAAGGTTCAATTAAGCGGCATATCGCGGTCGATGCTCGGTTGTTTATGGGGCCGGGCACAGCTGAGCAGGAAGTACAGCTCACTATTTTACGACGGGAAAGCGATTGAACTCGTTAAAAAAATTGACTACGACGACCTTGCGGCAGGTGATGATCAGCCGTTACAGGGTCTTGAGCTGAGTTTTTTTCATACTGCTCATCAGCTCGATCTGCCAGAATTTGGCCTCTTTACGCTACGAGCACGGCAGTTTGACGAAATGGCAAAGAAGTACATCGCAGAGCACCCGCTTGCGTCCGTCGTGAACCTCGGAGCGGGACTGGACACGACCTTTTACCGCGTCGACAACGGGCTCATTCACTGGTACGACCTTGACCTGCCCGCGGTCATTGACGTCAGGAGGGAGCTGCTGCCGGAACCCGACAGGGTTACGTACATCGCTAAATCCATCTTCGACCCGAGCTGGTGCGAGGACGTCACGCACACCGAGGACGGGGTATTCATGATAGCCGGGGGAGTCCTCCACTGGTTTGACGAGCCTCAGGTGAAGCAGTTCTTTTTGATGCTGGCTGACAACTTCGACGGCGGAGAGATCGTGTTCAACGTCATATCACGACCAAGTCACTTTGGCGGGTGGGCAGATCTGCTGTCTCTGGAGCAACGGAACGCGCTAAAAGCCGCGCTGTTTGACACGATAAAGGAGTGGTGGAAAAAAGCGCCACAAGACCAAAGAAGGCAGCTGAGCGACACGATCGCCACGCTTGACCTGCCGAAAAAGCCGAACGGTACTACATGGCCCGACCTCCAAGCGTGGTGGCATCAGCTCAGCGATGAGGAGCTGGCGGAGATGATGCGCGGCTTCGGGAGATCCTTCCGCGGCGACGCGGACGCGTGGGCGTTAGAAGACGCCCGTGAAATCGAAAAGTGGGAACCCCGTATCACCGTGATAGAGCAGGTTCCGATGTTTAAAGACATCCCCAGGGATTCTGTGGACGCGGACATGCGACGCTTCATGGACTACAGCGACGAGAGCGCGGTGTCGAATATCGTCCACCTGCGAGTTTAATGTGAAGAAGGCAGTGACGCCTGTCGCAGAAGACGCCATGCCGTGCTGAACCTGGCTGAATATGTCAAGCAAAACGAGATGCGGTTCGCGGCGCTGAACAAATTGATTAAGACGCAGCTTAGAAGATAGGGACTATACCCAGTCGCTCATCGCGCATTGAAAATCCGTTGTGAAACCAGTGTGCGCCGTGACCAGCAGAGATATGTTCTTCAATTTTGCCAACTTTTTTACTGATTCGGTTTGTGTCGCTACGTCCATGTGGATCATATCTCTGAGATGCAGCTTTGAGAAGGGACGTACCTTCCCTTTTTTTAACCCCAGCGTATCGCCAGCAAACAAAATGGATTCATTGACCAGGTAAGACATGGAGCCGGGAGTGTGGCCTGGGGTTGCTAGCGCCTCGATCTTCGTCTGCCCCGCTTGGATAATGTCCCCGTTGTTGAGCAGTCTGTAGGTTCTCCGCAGTGGTGGATTATGCACGAACCCGAAAAACCGCGGCGTTGTTTTGTTAACCATCTGTTCTTCATCGATAGACAAGTACACGTCGGCATTTTTAAAAAGATTCAGGCCGCCCACGTGGTCACGGTCGGTATGCGTCAGAAACACGTGTTTGACGTGCTCAGGCTTAAAACCTAACGCATCAAAGCCTTGCTTGACGGGCCCCTCACTAATGCAGGTGTCGAAACAGATTGGTGATTCCCCTGCTGTGTATACGAACATGCTGACCGCCCTCGATTTGACTTCATACACGTTATCTGCTATCCACACCGCTATCAATCCCCTGCTTCCGGTCGTTCTTGCACGAATCTGTGAGATGATTACCCCCTATATATTCTTATTTGCACCCCAGTAACGACCGGAAAGGAGGTTCAGCACTCGATCAACCATCCGGTTTAGCGAGGCGCTATATTCACAAGATAGCTGTGGTAACGGTTCACTTCTCGATCCTTTTGATTATTGTGCCTGCACATTTCAAAAGATTGATTTGAAGAATGGATGTGAATTACTTAATTTAGCGGCGCGTAACGCAGCATTGTCTATTAGATTATATTGGAGTCACAGCTCAAAGAACATAGCGTGATAATCAGATGGATGATTCATACATAATAGTTTCAGATCTTGATTTGGGCGCCGAAAACTGTTGCAAAGAAGAATTCGAGAGTTCATTAGACTGGTTGGCAGGTTCTAGTCGGAAAGGCCCCCCCTTCCAGTTCAAGCACAACAGGGAGCGCGTCAACTGGCTCTGCCAACTACTTTGATTTTACTAGGTGGCATGCTTGAGTTGTTGGTGCCTCACGAGCACGAGCTTAGCAGCGCTTTATGTCCGAGTGCGTCTGTTTTTGCTAAGCTCATCGATATAAGCTGCAAGAAGGTGTACGTTCTTGGCAACCACGATGCCAGTTTGTTTGAGCGTAGCTGTGAAATAAACAACAGCTCTAATCAGTCTTTTGAGACCTTTTTGAACTGGGTATGCGCAAACAATTTTGGCGTTGAGGTGGTTCCACGGCACTACCCAAAACTGCCCGAGCGACTCACGCGAACAGCGCATCCGAGCCGGAAAAAAGACTATTTGTTTTTACACGGTCAGCAGTTTGACCGTGATTTAAAAACAACCGGAGGGCTTGTCCGTTTTGTTTCGTTTATGGGTGCCCTTGCGTCAGCGTTCGATTTTAAGTCATGGATCAGACCACGCTTTTTCATCATGTCGCTTGTCTTTCTTGCGCTATTTGTTGCAGGAGCTTTATTCATCTCACTTTCAATCTATCCATTATGGTTTCTGGTGTTATTCGTGCTCACAGCGTACCCCTGGGTTTTCTTGGTTTGTCGTTCGGCTTTTCGGGCCTGCCTGGGATCCCAAGCAAGCGTTGAGTGCCGTCATCGCCCTTTCAGGGAAGTCAAAGGACGAAGTCTTAATTAGCCCTTGGGACCTCAACAGGAGCCTTAGCGAATTCAAGCACGCCTTGCACGATATGAAAAAGCAGACGATCGGCCGAAGGACAAGAATATTAATGCGATCGTCAATGAGCGGTATTATCAACTCGAGCGAGATGACTCAAAACCTGATGTCATCGTCTTCGGACACACCGACGTGCCTGAAATATGTAAACCAATGCGGGTTGACAAAACACCAACCAGCATGCTGTGCGGCAGTTGTAAACAGCGGAATGTGGCAGCAGCCCCCTCAAGGGCCATTGACGGAGAATCGAAGGGCGATTTGCCGCTGTGCGAGGGTGATAGTTCACAGAACGGAACTTGGCCGTATAACACGTTTGTATACATTGACAGTGCGGGGCCACTCCTCTTTCGCTGGTGCGATAAAGAGCGAACAGCAAAAGAGATTCCGGTGACAAACTGTGCGTAAGAGGTGTGCGGTAAGGCTACATTTTTGACTTGACGGCATGAACAGTTAGAGACTTAAGAAAACTGTTCAGTCCGGTTGAAGTAGCGAATCGTCAACTGCTCATCAGCATTGTCATCTAGTCATCCAAATCGCGCAGAACATAGCGAACGGTTCGACCTTTTCCCACTATATTATAACCTCTAAACGTCTAAGTCCGATCAAAAGCATTCCCTGTGACGCCTCCTAGATTGAATTGGCGGTTGCAGCATTGCTACGCTCGATGGGTCCAAGTCACTCAAAATCGGGCAGGTTTACCCACTCCTCATTGACGACTGACCACCAGTCAGTCGCGAGCCCTGCAAGGACGTACTCGTAGGGGAGCCAGCCGTAGCCGCGGTCACCCCAACTCCATCCCCAGCTGTTCTTGATGAGAATAGCACCAGTCGTGTTGGAGCTGCCGTCGCTCAAAGGTATTGATCGCTCATCATCATAGCCGACCGCAAGCACCGCGTGGCCGCCTGCCATCTGATCGTGCTGGCCAGGAAATGGGATGCTACCATCTTCGGATACCTTAAATATGCTCGCGTACACCGTGAAGCCAAACATTGCAGCACCCCCTTGACAGAGAAGGTGCTTGACGTTTCGCAGCACGTGCTCTGGGGTCGTTTTTGCAGGATCCAGCTTGTAGTATGTGAGCACTTTGAAGTTCTCTGCGAACCCGTCGCAGAACGAGGGTGGCTCATTGTCGAATGCGGGGTCAGCGTCGGTGTATGGCCAGTATGCTTCATCGCACACGCCGTAGAGCACGAGAGCCTTCATCGTGTCGCGAAGTTCTGCGCCGGTATCCCCGATGTATCCTTGGATATAGTCTGGATTCTCAAGTTGGCGCGTCCTTCGGTATAGGTAGAGGCGCGAACCGTCCATATACGTTCCAGTTATCTTGTTTTCGTAGAACTCGACGAGCGACGTTCCCGCATTGGCGGTGCACGATCCGAGCTGCTGCTGATCCTCGATATCCGAACACCACTGGCGGTTGTCCACCGGCCCGCCTGCACAATCCTTCTTAATAGCTGCGAGTACTTTTGACACTACTGGGTGCTCCATTGTATAATCGTTTTTGTCTACTTTGTCCTTTTTCCAACCAAAACCCTTGACTCTGTTAATTGGTGGTATACGAACATTCATTGATAACTCCTCCTTCCTGCCTGCTTACAAGTCGAAGCGCGACAGCTGTAGGTTGTCGGAGCGTCTTGCACAAACGCAGGCGCATTTGCCGCGCACGTTGTTCGACCAATGGCGGCAAGTCGTCAGATTACCTTAACCGGTTATAAAGCTTTTCTCTAAGAACTCCTTTTTCGATAATTGCCTTATTTTGTCAATATCGATCGATTTTATAAACGGAAAGCTGATCACGGCAGCAGCTTGACGATCTTATGATTTGCTCGCCTTCATCTGCCCCCCTCGCTCGGCCTCATCGGCTTGCTGTGTTGCGCTATCTATTATGCATTGCAGGCAACGTCAGTGTGTTACCCCAACCAGTCACCTGGCGATTTGGCCTCAGAATCGGAGCCCTCACAGCCAATATTTTGCCGAATGAAAAACGAACCAGGCAAGAGCAAGGTGCTATTCAAAGGGAAAAAGAAACCAGCGAAAAGCTTGGATTAAAAACGTCACAACTGAATAGCAAACAGAATCACGCCTGCAGCGCCGAGTACAGCAAATAGGAGGGAGATAGCCACTATTACGGCTATTCCCTTTCTTGTTGAGTTCCAACTTCGCCATCTTTTTCTTAAGTCAGATCTTGGCTTAGGTGGCGGACTGTCATCGGGCGTGCGAGGTGCCGCAAGGGCGATGTCGATGGTGGAGGTGCCACGACGGCTGAGGCCTGACTACCAATGTCGGAAACTCTTACCTCAGCGCGCACAAAAAAATGGCTCCCGTCGGATTGACAGCCTTACACTGTCTGCAATACTTCTGTTCGTCCATGATGCCCCTTGACGAAAGAATGAACCAAAAGCGTAAGACGGGGCCAATGAAGCTTAAGAGTTGCCATCCTAGCGCGTATCTTCATTGCCCGGAATGCGATATTCTTTGCTTGCAATAAGACTGTTACTTTTGGTTTGCCCATCGAATGCCTAAATTGTAAAATATCATCAAAATTGACTTATTTCGTCAATTTAACCGCCAAGAGCTCTTTGCGACAAACGGGTGTTACAAAAATATTTGTAGAGGGAGCACTTTTTCTTTGGAGCGTTGCTCTAAAGCAGAAGCAGCTGACTGAAGAAAAAGGGAGGTTTTTTGACATGACATATGCACAAGAACTTCAAGCGATTCTTGAGAAAAATAACGCGAGGTGGCGAGTAAACGAACGGTTCCTAAACGTCGAGAAGGTTCCGCGTTTTACGACTGGAGCTGTGATAGAAAAAATGCCACTCGCAAAAGATGCGGCACCGATCGATTTTGGTGCGCTTTTTGGTGAGAAACTGGCCAATCCGTTTATCCTGGAACGAAGGGTAGCTCACGGAATCGCACCAAAAACCCTGGTCGAGAAGAAATTAACCATAGGGTCGCCTCCAGAGCTGCGGCCCGGTGAGGGGGCAGAAACGCCGCCTCCAGCAGGAATTGTGCCAACGAGTGTAGACTGGAGGAGTAGGTGGGGCTGGCCCTATATAACAAGTATTCGAAACCAAGGTGGCTGTGAAGCGTGCTGGGTATTTGGTTCGGTGGCTCTCGTAGAGTCGATGGTTCGCATCGAACACTGCGTGTGGCCGTGCATATCAGAGGGTGATGTTCACAAAGGAATAGGAGCAAAATGCTGTGACTGTGGTGAGCCTGGAAAAGCTTTGGATTGGATCAAAGGTAACGGTGCAGCAGATCCCGGCTGCTTCGCGTGGCCAATGACTTCAGCAGCAGCGTGCGCGTGTGCCGGCTGCGAAGGAACGGGTGGAACGCCTTACGATAATATCCCCTACGCGCCAAGTTCTGATCGGAGCGGAAGAACAGTGCTGATTGGTGACTACACGAGTCTGGGAAGCACTGACGATCAGAAGCAGTGGCTCGACGTAACCGGGCCACTTGTGTGCCAGATCGACGTCTATGAAGACTTTATGACCTACGGATCCGGCGTTTACCACAAGGTAGCCACACTGCCGAACGGCCAGCCGAATGTGCAGGTCGGCGGTCACATTATGCTAGTTGTCGGGTACGATGATACACAAGGTTGCTGGATCGTTAAAAATTCGTGGGGAAAAACGTGGGGCGCAAATGGTTTCTGTTCAATCGCATATGGCGAGTGTAACATCGACACGTACGCCAAGATAGGGATGCAAGACCCTACAAATCCAGATGGGTGGACGAAAAGACGACAACATAACGGCTGTATGCTTGAGAGCGGCAACGGCGCTCAACACGACAACTTTGACATGGTTGCGACGTATGGAACGCAGCTTAGGCAGTGGGAGCGCGATAACTCGACGGCAGGTTTTCCGTGGAATCAAGTTGCCACGTTTGGAAACGATGCAGCTTCTATTCCTACGCTCATACAATCGACATACGCTCGTAACTTTGAGATAGTCTACGCCACCACACAAAACGGTTTACACCACTGGTGGTTTAACCAACCGAACGGTCCGTGGAACGACGGAGGGATCTTCGGACCGACCGACGCCCAAACCGTCAACGTTGACGGCTTGGGATTCATTCAAAGCAACTACAATGCGCCGGGGAACTTTGAAGTCGTTGCACACACCCAGGACGGCAGACTCAACCACTGGTGGAGGGATGGCTCATTTGCCTGGCACGACGGCGGCCGTTTTGCGAGTAACGTCAAGACCGGGGGACGTTCCTTAATACAAAGTCATTTCGGTACGCAAGGCAACTTTGAACTTGTCTGTGTTCTCAACACCGGGCAAATGCAGCACTGGTGGAGAGACAACGATCACGGGATGGTATGGAATTCGAGCGCCTCATTCGGGACCGGAATACAAAGCCCTCCGTGCATGATTGAGGGACAGTACGGCGCTCAAGATGAGAACTCCGTTGGCAACTTTGAGCTATGCGTCGCGAATCAAAACGGAAATGTGGAACACTGGTGGCGAGCGAACTCAAGTGATCAGCTCTGGCGAAAGAGTGACACCTTCGCCCAAAACGTACAGTCAGTAGTCGCATTGCTTCAGGGGAGCTTCAGTTTCAATCTTGAAGTGATAGTACTGCGAACAGACAAGAACCTTCAGCACTATTGGCGCAGTGGAAACACGTGGAACGAAGGGGTTGTTATTGGAAGTACGTAAAATCAACCTTCGACGTGGCGAGACCCATAGGTTTGAGCTTGGTGGTCCGGGTGCTGCCGGTTACTGTTGGGGCTACCAGATAGAGGGGGCCCAAGGCGTCGCCAATATTTCGCGCGAGCCAGTAACTCCACCCCCCCCACCCGTTGGTTCTTTGCCACGGACCACAAGTATAAACGAGGTATTCATCATCAAAGCTTTGAGACCAGGCGAGACCAAGATCAGGTTGGGCTTACGGCGCCCTTGGGAACAAGATACACCACCATCAAGAGAACTGCTGCTTGACATATCAGTTTCTGAATAAAGTGCGAGCTTCTGGTGTTCTGTAGGTTATTGATTGCCCGATTTCTTGAGATGAGCCAGAGACTGGTTACGCCTTGACCTATTTGGATATATTCCGTCTATTGAAGTCACGACTATCACCGTAAGCGAGTATCTCATAATGATATGACGGATAAAATTTGGGGGCAACAGCGCATTCGCTTGCCCGCTGCCTAGCTCCTAGCTAGTTTTTTTTTTTCGAATGAAGGCCTTCAAGAGCTTCTTTTTTGAAGTGAAGTGAAACGTGACGAAAGACGGTACGAAAAGTTGTTTTGCGGAGGGATTATTCTGAGAGCGTCATCAATCGAGGCAAGAGCGGTCAGGCGAGGCCAAATCGCGCGTCAGCTCTGCCGAGACCAGCTCGGTATGTCCGTGCTGCCTTCCCTACTGATGATATGCCCCAGAAAAAGGCGTTTGCTCAATGGGTTAACAGATGTTTGACGTGCTTCCTTATCCGATTCTACCTTCTCTGCGTCCCTGAAATCTGAAACAAGAGCTTTGAGAGCTTCCACATCATCGAGGTTACTTTGGGACCTCAAAGTTTTGGTCTTCACTTCTTAAAGTCACGGCTTAGCAAGTTCGCTGCGCTGCCTGTCAAAACTAACGCCTTGGAGAGCATTTTCTCCTCGATGCTAGTCACATGGGCTGCATGACATATTTGACGTGTAGTTTTTCCGATTGCGGTATTAACGTCAAGGCCGTTATTCATCGCGAAAAGCGTTGATCAAGCTTCAGCAAGCAAACGGCTGCCAGATTAGTGCTAGGTCACGTTTGCGATGTGTTTCAAATAAAAAGCTTTATAAGTGAGCCCACTCCGTTAATCGGCGAAGCCAAAAGGTGAAAAATGGTTCGGGCAATTGCTCGTGTCATCGGGATAAGACCATGCCAGACTGTAGAGCTAATGTACAAAACGCTGCAATAACGTTCGGTACGATCGCTCCCAAAACCGTTTATGACAAGAAAGGGTTTCCGATCACTGGCACGCTACGCGACGGTGGTGACCCGCAACCGCAAAAAAACGTCGTCCTGTGCCGTTCTTTCGACGGCGTCTCTTATGCCAGCGTAAAAAAAATAAAATCAGTAGAGACCGACGACGACGGCACGTACTCGTTCACCGTAAGCCAATTGGCGGCAGGAACCTACCACTACAAAGTCTGCTATGAGGGCGTGCTAAGCGACGACATCCCGATCGAAAGGGTCGTAACGTGGGGCAACGGGCATAGTGCAGTGGTAATTGTCTGTTTAGCAATTCTCGTCGGCCTTCCGATCATATTGGCAGGATACGCTGCGGTCGGCACGCTAGTCGTTAGTCTTCTCCAGATGTATGTAATTTGGGCGATCATTCTAGCGTTTGTCTTCATCCTGATCGCAGTCGCAGGGCACGGCCTGACGGGTCGCGCAACCGGATTATTGATCGATGAACGCAATCGAATGAGCTCTTCACGCCTGCAGCTAATCATCTGGACGCTCGTGATAGTGCCAGCATTGATCGCATTCATCTACATAAACATCGGGCACGGCTCGCCTTCTTCTGCACTGAGTGTCGCAGTGCCCCCTGAGCTTTGGGCGCTTCTCGGAATCAGTGGCGGCGCGGCAATCGGCGCTCCAATTGCGAACGACGTGACAAATCGAAGCAAGCCAGTGGACCCGGAAGCAGCCAAACGGGCGGGTACGCAAGTAGAAGCACCTGATCACGAGGGCGTGCTTGACGTAAATACAACGGCGGCAGGCGCCATTATTTCTGACGTGTTTAAGGGCGACGAAATCGGCAACCGGGACTCCCTCGACATCTCTAAAGTGCAAATGCTCTTGATTTCGGTCGGTCTTGCGTTGGGCTACGGGGCCGCTATTGCGATCCTGCTCGCACAAGCAGCACACGCTTCTTTACTCCCACTTGGCAGTCTTCCAGGGGTCGATCCGAATCTCGCGACCCTCTTGTTAGTTAGCCAGGGAACCTACGTCGGATATAAAGCGGCTCCGCATACCAAAGGTTGACGCATGAGCAGAAGTTGCGAAACGTGAGATCTCGACTCAACACTCAAAGTACACCGGCCTAAATTGTCAAACTATCTGAGATCGGGCAGGTTTCCAACGTGGTCGAACGCCCCGATCCTCGCTGAGTGACCAACTGGCTCGAATAAGTTTGAGAACCTTTAGCTCCGAAAACTCGCCTCAATTAGCCGGATGTCCGTAATCTCATATCAGATGCTCGACAAGGTTCTAGTACTCCGATAATATAACAGATTGGATGGAACCTGTTTTAGGTCTGGATAGCTCAATCGTATTCCCTCTGCTGGATAAAGGCAAGACCCGCGAACGTAATATAGCACCTCGCTCGAGATGCTCTTCGCCGTCAGGATCAACGTCATCTTACCGATGCTCGCACGTTAAGCCGCTTATCCGACGAAGGTAGATATATAAATTAAGCCTCATAGAAGGAAGTCAATTAGTCGGCACGCTGATGCAGCGAGACGCATCGTATACCACGAGACGCTCAGTGTAGATGCGGTTCAGGTTCTGTCAGAGTTGAATCGTGACACACGCACGCGAGCGACGAGATATGATACAGTATTAATACTCGTGAATGAAGACAGTCATCCATGACGCACGTTTCACCCTTCACCCTACAGGATAATGCGATCCTTGACCGAATCCTCGAATCACGGCGTTCAGTGAGGTCGTTCGCGCCAGATATTCCGCCAAAAGAGGATATCACTAGAATCATACGGGCTGGATTACTCGCTCCGTATGCGGCGCAGGCTGTTGCTGGACAGGACTTCCGTCGATTTTTTGTGCTCCAAGAGGGGACACCTAAGCTTGCACACGTGGCGGCGCTTGGGAAGCGTCAGGCGAAGCGCATGGCGGAACAGCTGCGCGATGAACTAGCAGCTAATCCATCATTGGAAGACCAAGCCACGGGGTTTATAAAAAGACTGGAGCAACTAGCAGACAGGGGCGTACCAGGCATCGGCAGCGCCCCCTACTACATCGTCGTTGCAGAACGGAGAGGGATACCGCCTGCCGAGCAGCAATCACTCGCTCACTGTCTTCAGAACATGTGGCTGAAAGCAACCGCCCTCGGGCTGGGATTTCAGCTTGTTTCAGTGACGGCTCAGATGGGACAGGATACGGAGTTCTGTTCAGTTCTCGGCATACCTCACGGCGCATTCGGAACCAACGGATGTGCAATCGGCTATCCATTGAAGCGCCTCCCGCCTGCCGAACGCCCCGATGCTCGCGAAGTAACCAAATGGATCGATTAACTCTGAGAGTGCTTCAGCTCCCTAAAACTCGCTTCGGTTAGCGAGATGTGCGAAATCTCACGCTCAATGTGCAGCTAGGGTTCTGACATTCCTGCAATATGCCCGATCAGAATGGAAGCTTCTTGTGGGTCTAAGATAGCTCAGTCGTATTACCGCCCCTGATACAGGCAAAGGCCCCCAACATAATGTAATAATGGCACCTAACTCGAGATCATCTTCGCCGCCAAGCTCAAAGTCATCTTACGGAAGGTCTTATGTTAAACGATTTATTCAACGCAGGTAGATATATCGATTAAGCCTCACAGAAGGAACTCAACTGGTCGGCACGGCGCGGCTGCGAGGAACATCGTTAGTCAGACAAACCGCGCTGATTGCCGACAAAATGGGTTGGTTCAAGCGGGAGTTCAAATGAAGGACGATCTCTACATTCGCGACCTCGAAAAAGAGTTTAGTGGCTCCAAAGCCGTAAAAAAGCTACCGCAGCGGATTATGCTGAAAAATGGGTTGGTTCAGGCGGAAAATGGGTTGGTTCAGGCGGAAGTTGATATAAAGGATGATGTCTGCGTTCGTAACCTCGAAAAGAACTTTGACGGATTCAAAGCCGTTAACAATCTGTCGCTTCACGTAAAACACGGTGAAATCTACGGATTGCTCGGTCCAAACGGGGCTGGGAAGACGACAGCCATCAGGATCCTCTGCGGACTGCTGCGCCCATCATCGGGAGACGCGTACGTTCTTGGTACGAAGGTTCCCGATCCCGGCGTGGCGCCGAATGTCGGCTATATGCCGCAGGAGCTCGCCCTTTACCGAAATTTGACGGTGCACGAAAACCTCGCGTTTTATGGCGAGGTGTTTGGCCTCAGCAAACGGCAAATACAGACGCGCGAACAGGCCCTTCTTAAGCTTGTCGATCTCGAGACTTCGAAGAATCTGCTTATCGATGAACTGAGTGGGGGCATGCAACATCGCATCTCGCTCGCCTGTACGCTGCTGCACAAACCGCAAGTCCTGTTTCTCGATGAACCGACCGTGGGCGTGGATCCCGATCTACGCGCCTCGTTTTGGCGCTACTTTGAGGAGCTGCGCGATGCCGGAATCACGATGCTTATCACGACGCACTACATGGATGAGGCGCGTCACTGTGATCGCATCGGCTTCATGCGGGGGGGATCTCTCATTGCCGAAGGCTCACCACGTGAGCTTCTCGAAATGACGCACGCCGATTCGCTCGAGGATGCTTTTTTGGTCTATTCCCAAACCGAGGGACTACAATGAAAGCTTCGCGAGCATTTGCGGTGACGAAGCGCGTTTTGCGAGACCTCAAGAACGATCGCCGGCAGCTCGCGCTGATTTTTATAGCCCCTCTGCTCGTTATAAGCCTCTTTGGTGTTGCATTTACCGGGAATGTGAAGGACGTGCGCGTTGTTGTAGTCAACAGTGATACAGCAGTCGGAAACAGCTCACTCTCAAACAAGATCATCTCCAATTTTGACACGAGCGTGCTTAATGTAGCTTATGCGAATACTGAGGCAGATGCTGTCGCGCAGGTGCAAAACGGCAGTGCATCTGCCGTGATAGTCTTTCCTTCACACTTTACGCAATCTGTAGCCGCGCGGGCGTCAGGTCAGACATCTATCCCGCAAGAAAATACCACGGTTCAAATACTCGCGGACAAAAGCAACCCAAACGTTTCGGACCCCATCATTGCGGCGGTCGGCAGCTCGGTCACGCAAACAATACAGGGCCTCGGTCGTCAAGCGCCCGTTTCCGTGGACTCAAGCAACGCCATTTACGGCGCTAACGCGCAGTTCATCGACTTCTTTGCGCCTGGCATTATCTGCATAGCCGTGTGGCAGCTCACAACGCTCCTCACGCTCATTTCGTTTGTGGGTGAACGTACGTCTGGAACGCTGTTTCGGCTGCTTGCGTCTCCGCTGAAGGAAAGTGAACTGGTTGCAGGGTACGCGATTGCGTTCGGCGTCATCGGGACCACACAGTCAGCCGTATTGCTCTCAGTGGCCGTAATCCTGTTTAACGTTACCATCGTCGGCGACGTACTTCTCACGTTCGGGGTCATCGCGCTCCTTGCAGTCGTGTCTGAAGGGTTGGGTATACTACTCTCGAGCTTTGCCCGCCGGGAGGCGCAGGCAATTCAGTTTTTGCCTGTTATTGTGTTGCCTGCGTTTCTCCTCTCTGGCGTTTTTTGGCCTATACAAGCAATTCCAACGTGGCTGCGACCAGTCTCGTATATCCTCCCTACAACCTACGCGGTGGAAGCCGTGCGTTCGGTGATTTTGCGGGGGTGGGGGCTCGATAAGATATACCCCGATGTTGCCGCATTACTCATCTTTGCTGGTGTCTTTCTTGCACTTGCGACGGTCTTGTTGCGGCGAAGAGAGTAAGACGATGAGCTGATCCTCATAAGCTGTTTCTTTTCGCAGGATTCCCTCGCGCATGCACGTGCTAAAACCGGTGCACCCCGACACCGGCATCTGCATCAGTTCGCTGCAAAAAAAAGACAGTTAGAATCCAGAACTCCGAGAGGCCACTCACAAGGTGCGATAAGGTATCGCAATCGCTCCTGCGTTGCGAGCGTCACTTTCAGGGATGAGGTCGTGTGCTTTAAAGAAGGGCTTAGGAGGGAAGCCGAGCTGGGCTCGCATGCTGTATATAGGTGGAAGAAGAACGTCTATGCGGTGAACGAATGGTTAATCACACCCAATACAGCGCAGCAAACCTCTTCGCCGAAGCTCACGTTGATCCGGAAAAGTGGAATCGCTTGCCGCCCGACAGCGAAGTGGCCAAGACGGTCGAAGCAATAGCGCAGCGTGGAATAGCGGTACTTCGTGCAAGAAATAGCAAGATCGCCCTCGACACGCTAAAAGATTTGATTCCGCCAAAGGCAAAAGTGATGCACGGCTCATCAACTACGTTGGTCGAGATTGGCTACGAAGCATATGTGAATAGTGACGACTCGCAATGGAACGATCTTCATCGCGCTATCGTTGCCGAAAATGACGACGAAAAGAGACGTGCGCTAAGAAGGAAGTCTGTGACGGCTGATTATTTCGTCTCTGGAGTCAATGCCATCGCGCAATCAGGTGAAATTCTCGCGTGCGACAGGTCAGGGAGCCGTGTCGGCGCGTGGCCCTATGCTGCAGCTCACCTCATACTTGTGAGCGGCACTAACAAGCTCGCGCCCACGCTTGACGACGCATTGAGCCGCGTCTGGGAGTACGCCTACCCTCTAGAAAACGTCCGCGCAGAGAGGGCATATGGAGTACCGAGTCAGATCGGAAAATGTGTGATTCTTGCGAATGAGGAAATTGAAGGTAGGGCGACCCTAATTCTCATCGACGAATCTTTAGGCTATTGAGCAGTAGTACAAGCGAAAAAATGCTATCTCCAACACGTGTTTCAAACTAGCGCTCAACTTGACGACATTTCGTCGGGGCTTGGTGCTTGAGCACTCTTGCAATGCACAAGCACCTAGGCTGACCAACACGTCGCGGGTTGTCGGAGACTTGGGTAGAGACGAAATTGCTGATGGCCTTTGTGCGCGCACGGAGAAAGCTTGGTAGCGCGCGGGAAGAATTATTTATACCGATCTAGCCGTGACAAATATGTGAGGCTAAAGCATACGGTGATAGCTATCGTTCTCGTTGCGGTGCTCGTCGCAGTGAGCGCTAGCGGGTGCCTTACCTCGACAAATAACTCGACAAGCTCAGGAGGCGCGGTGCTTGCCGCAGAGCCAACGGGCGGAAGCTGGAAGACGTTCGTCTTAAGTTCAAGCGATGCGATACGGTCTCTCCCCCCACCCTCGCAAGGCTCGCCACAATTCAATCAGGATGTCAATGAGCTGAAGGCCCTTCAGCAGAACCGGACGGCTACGGTCAACGAGAGCATCGACTATTGGAATAACGGTTCCGTTGTGCAGTGGAACTCGATCGCGCGCAGTTTGGTCATAAAACACAACACCTCAGCGCCCATGGCCTCACGCGTCTATGCGCTGTTGAGCGTGGCGCAGTACGATGCTCTCGTTTCTGCGTGGAATAATAAGTACACGTACAACCGGTCGAGTCCGCACGACATCGACCAAAGCATACAGCCTGCTGTGCAGACAACCAGCGACCCTGCGTACCCGTCTGATCACGCCGCTGTCGCTGGAGCATCGGCGGCGGTGCTCTCGTACCTGTACCCCAATGAAACTGCGTGGTTGACCAAGCAAGCGGCTGCAGACGACGAATCACGGCTTGCCGCCGGGGTGAACTTTCGTAGCGATATCACCGCTGGCACTGCCATCGGCCTTACTGTCGCACGAAGCGTCACCGAATATGCCAAGAACGATGGCTCGAATATCCCGTGGAATGGTACGGTGCCTACGGGGACAGGAAAATGGGTGAGCACGACATCGCCAGCAACGCCGCCGCTCTTGCCAAACTGGGGCAATGTCACCATGTGGCTAATGAATACGTCGGACCAGATCATGCCGCCAGCGCCACCTGCATTTGGCTCCGCGCAATTCGACGCTGGTCTCAAAACGGTCAAACAGATCGCCAACAATCGGACGGCGGAACAGCTGCAGATCGCCCAGTATTGGGATGATGGCGCCGGGACTTCAACGCCCACAGGCCACTGGAACGCGATTGCGTGCGGCCTGATTCAAAACTATTCGCTCCATGAGCTGCGCGCCGCACGGACACTCGCGCTAATGAATACCGCGACAGAGGACTCTGGTATCTGCTGTTGGAAAGCCAAGTACGACTATTGGGAGCTGAGGCCTATTACGGCCGATCCGACTATTAAAACGGTGTTTGCCACTCCGAACTTTCCCTCATATACCTCGGGTCACTCCGACTTTTCCGGCACGGCGGCCGGTGTCTTGAGTTACATCTTCCCAAAGGAACAGAGCCAGCTGAAAGCCCAGGCGCAACAAGCGTCTTTGTCGCGCGTTTATGCAGGGATCCACTACCCATTTGATTGCGATCAGGGGCTAAAGGTGGGTGGCGAGGTCGCGCAGCTCGCGATTCAACGCGGCGAGCACGACGGGTCTCCGCAACAAGCGTCATAACCGAGTCCTCGACTGAGCCGGAATGGACGCGTGCCACTAATCGTCGCGAAGATTAGGGCCGTTTCGCTCGAGCCGGAGATCGCGCAGGCGCGTTATCTCGAGGGCGGTTCTGCGGTCGCCTGACTGGCATTTGAGTGGCCCTTCTTCTTGCTTTTCATCAAGCCGTCAAAATAGTCCTCTAGATAAAATACGCGAAGATAGTCAGGCAATGAATTCATGCGCCTGTTCATGTCCTTGACCTGCAACTCCGTCGGCGGCTTTATGGTCTTTGCAAGTTGCGCGCGTATCGCGTGGCGTTTTTTAGTACCCAAACGAGTACTCTCGATGTTTACGTCTGCGGTGAGCCAAAAGACGAAACGGCTAAACGGGTCCTCCACGCACTCTTCGATTACTTTGCCTAGGACGAGAGTCGCGTTACGCGTCGGCCCCCCCACGTCAGCGTAGGGATACGTTACGCTTACAATTAGCACGTGATGGTTGAAGACTGTGGGGATTCTCTCCCATTTGATGACGAAGTCAGCGGCAACTCTCCGTTTAGAGCCCGCGCTGGTAAGATATGCCCTCGCTCGACCCGCGGTCATGGTTAACCCTTCAGAAACAACCGCGCGCACCTTAAATAAACTCTTTTACCACGGTTCACATATGAGCCAAAGAGGCTTTCATAGCGACTGTTGTTTACCTCTCAACCTTCGAGCGTAGTAAACTCCCCGAGTTGTAAGGCTCAAAGACGCTATCTTTCCGCCAAGAATAGGCTGCGCTTTTAAGTATCCCGACAGGTCAAAATCCATAGCGTATCGGTACACCTCTCGTTCACTGAAACCGTTAGCCAAAGCAAGCGCGTACAGCTCACCGCGTTCGATAACTCTCGTAGGATCTTCTTCTACGTGCTTCGATAGACAGAGGATAAACTCATTTTCGCGTTTCGATGAATGCACGATCAACGCCAACGATCAGAGCATTTCTCAGAACGGCTTATCTTCGTTTCGCTTGGTATTTCCGCCTCTAACTCCGTGCTGAGTGATGTTCGCCTCAATCACGTTTAACTCGGGCTGCCTCGCGTCTTCGACCGCGATTCCACCCGTATTCGGGAACAAGTGTTATTAAGCTTTAGCAGCAGAATAACTTATGATGTCGAGGGCGCATAGCGTTCTATCTGTCAAGAGTCGACAAAAAAGCTCAAACGACTCAGAACCGCTGTATTCGGTTCTCAACTCCGTGAACGTCTTCTTGGGCAATGCCATCGTTCGGAGGGTCATTCGCGGCCTCTGTGCCGACGATAGGCAGGCGATCTACGAAGCTTTGAGCTTGTACAGTGGCCAAAACGAGGTCGCTCTTTTAAAGAAGCTCAAGCTGCTGCCGATCTGTGCGTTCGTCGAACTCGGACGGATGTCCTTCCACGTGAAGAGGTCCAAGATGCAAGACTACTTCAGTAAGCAGGTGACGCGGCGCGGCCTATCGAATATCGTCAAGAGCATAGCAGAGTACGGCATCAGCAAGCCACTCAAACTTCAAGCGCCCTTTTTGGTCGTTTGGAACTACACGAATGCGTGCAATCTGCACTGCAAGCATTGCTACCAAGGTGCAGGTAAAATGTCAAAGGATGAGCTTAGCCTCGACGAGCGGCTCAACATTGTCGATCAGCTGGCTGACAACGACGTTGTCGCCATTGCGTTCTCCGGGGGCGAGGCGCTCCTGCGAGACGACTTCTGGGAAGTCGCTCGTCATGCCTCAAACAAGGGGTTGTACCTCTCATTAGCGACCAATGGCACTTTGCTGACGAAAGACGTCGTCCTCCGGCTTACGGACGTTGGCGTTGAGTACTTCGAGATAAGCCTTGATTCAGTCGATCCATTAAAACACGACGCATTTCGGGGAGTTAGTGGCGCTTGGGAACGCACCATAGCAGGCATCCAAAACGTCGTGGCTCAAGAAGGCGCGTACTCGTGCATCGCCAATACGATCACGAATGAGAACTACCGCGAACTGGATGCCCTCGTCGCATTTAGCAGGAAGCTTGGTGTCAACAGAACCTTGATCTTCAACTTTATTCCCGTAGGGCGAGGTTCCGACATCATCGACGTGGATCTGCCCCCGGACGCGCGCGAGCACGTTATGCAGCAAATGTACGAGTATCTGAGTGGCCAAGACGAAAGCTTTGAAATTCTGACAACGGCGCCGCAATTCTCACGCGTGTGTACGATGAACTCGCAAAATGGAATTATCTCACTCGCACACTTTGGATCAGCGGGCTTCAGCGACAAGGTGGGGTTACTCGCCGAGTACATCGGGGGATGTGGGGCCGGCCGCATGTACTGTGCGATTCAGCCCAACGGAATAGTGACACCGTGCGTGTTTATGCCGATACCTGTCGGCGACTTGCGATCAGAATCGTTCGTCGACATCTGGAAAAACGCCGAGGTCATGCAGTCGCTCAGGGAACGGCACGATCTTAAGGAACACTGCGGCTCGTGTGACTACAAGAACGTTTGTGGCGGTTGCCGCGCCCGTGCATATGCGTATTTCAAGGACATCAAAGCCCCCGACATTGGATGCATTTACAACCTGCGCGCGTATAACGCACTCAAGGATAAACTGCGTGGATCAGGCGCTGCGGTCGAGGCAACAGAGGCCGCCGCATTAAGCTGTTGAACGCTCCATTCAGATTGCGAGGCGCATTACCGATCTTCTGCGTGCGGGTCAACCGACGTGCCGAGAATAGGCGTTGACTTCATCTTGAGCGCCCCTTTGAACACTTTGTACATTACGAGGGCGAACAGAAGCTTGTCTCGGCTTAATTGCTTGAAGACATAGTTTGGCCTCAAGTAGAACTCTTTGAATGCCTCTCTTTGAGTGTCCTGAAGCTCTCTGAGTGTGAGATCAACGGTTTCAATGACCGGCGCGAGCAGCGTGAAGTGTGTCCAGTCCTTTATTCTAATGAGGCCCATCTTGCTCGCGAGTTCGTAGAACTTCGTGCCCGGGTACGGTGTGGCGAGCGAGAAGAGAGCATAGTCGGGGTTCACCCATTTTGCGAAGCCAATCGTTTCATCGATGGTGGTCTTGTTCTCGCCGGGCATTCCCAGAGTCATTGACGCGATCGTATGCATGCCGATGTCTCTTGCGGTTTTGAAGGCGCGCTTGGCCTGTTCTACTTTGGTGCCCTTCTGGACATTGTCTAGGATCTTCTGATTCCCGCTCTCAACGCCAAAAAGCAATGTTCGGCAACCCGCCTTCCACATCTGCGAGAGCAGCTCTTTATTGAACCGATCGACCCGCGCTGTGCATCCCCATACGACGTCAATTCCGCGGCTGATTATCCCTTTACAGAAGCTGTGCACCCACTTAGGAAACAGTGTGAAGGTATCGTCCATGAAGCCGACCATTCTGACTTTGTACTCATCGACTACCTGTTCCATCTCGTCTGCAGCGTTCTCTGGCGATCTGAAACGGACGCGCCGCCCGTGCATCGCACTTGACGCGCAGAATGAACAGCCCATCGGGCATCCTCTACTGCAGATCATGGTGGCTAAGACCTGTTTGCGTCCAAAGAGCATGTATTCGCGCATCGGAAGGAGGTGCCGCGCGGGGAAAGGCAGGGCATCGAGATCTTCGATAGGCCTTCTTTTGGGCGTTTCAACGATGCGGTCGCCGTCCCGGTAATTGATCCCGTCAATGTTGCGCAGGGGTTTTTCATTCTCTATAGCGTCGACGAGCTCGCGGGTAGCGTATTCTCCCTCATTCCTGACCACGACATCGACAAAGTCGTTTTCGCGCAAGACCTGCTCTGGCATGAAGGTGGCGTGATATCCCCCCATTGTAACCGTGCACTCAGGGTGGAGCTCTTTGGTAATTTTGCCCACTGCGAGGGCTTGCTTGATAGTCGGCGTCGTCGTCTGCACACCGAGCAGATCGACGTGCTTACGTGCAAGCTCTCGCCGGTAGCCCTGCAAGTCCATATCGAGGGCCGGCGCATCTAAAATGGTGACTTTGACGTCGTTCTCTTCAAGTACGGCGCCAATGTACGCTAGACCTAAGGCAGGAGCGGTGAGACCTAATACGTCCTTATACTTGGATTTGATGTCAGGGGGATTGACAAGGAGGACTTCCATCGCGATCTCTCAATAGGTAAGGGTGCCGAAAATATAAGGTTAACCGCAGAACGGGGCAGCCTGACATTCCGCGTGTGCGTCTCATTTGGCTGCGCGTGCACGCCGTGTCATCAAGTCTCGCCGACGGCTTCTCTCTTAGTGAGCCGTTGTTCGAGCAGCGCCAAGTGCTCACGTTTGCCGTTTTTCAGAACGCTTAACTCTCGCTTAGAGAGCGCCCTGAAATAGCACGCGTCGACGCATGCCATGTTATCATACCCTTTGCAGCTATCGCACTTGTACGCTCTTCGTGTAGTTTTGCGCTTTTGTGCACGTGCGGTCTCGGCACTCGTTGCCTTTCTATCAAACAGCATGTGAAAAACGCTTCGCTCGTGCGTGTCACGCGCCGGTGCAGCAGGACTCTCTTCGATAAAGATCGCATTGAACGGGCAGCTCTTCGCGCACCGGCCGCAGCCGATGCATTTGTCCTCATCGATGGATATAACGTCGTTCTCCCGGACGATGGCATTTGGCTTGCACACGTCGACACACGCCGGGTTGTCACATTGTTTGCATACAATAGGGAGCGCTTCGTCGTCGAATATGAGTCCCCTCGATTGTAGAACGTCTTTCACTTTTAGGCGTGCTTTTCCGCCGTGTCGTTCCGCGCACGCCATTTCGCAGACGCCGCAGTTTTCGCATCGCTTCAGATTGACAGTCACTACCTGAGTCATAGGGTCACTCTGCTCTTCGTGCGGAGTTCAATAGTCGACAACAGCATGTTGCCCTTCTTTCAATAAGTATTTGTAGGCGCTTATCGCAGCCTTTGCGCCCTCCCCAGCTGCGACGATGATCTGTTTTTCGGGAACGGTAGTAACATCACCTGCAGCGAAAACGCCGGGAACACTCGTCGCACAGTTGTAGCTGACGACAATCTCTCCATTCTCGTTAAGCGTGACGAGGTCCTTCACAACGTCAGAATTCGGAATGAGGCCGATTTCGATGAATATGCCGGTGACCGGAAGTGATACCAATGAGTTGTCAGAGAGGTTGCGGAAGACCGCTGCATCGACCGCTTTATCTCCTTTCACCTCGGTGAGCTGATACCCAACAAGTAGTTTTGCGTTTGGGGCGTCGCGGACTCGCTCCAAATAGACCTCATCCGCCTTCCAAGGGCTGCGGTTGATGAGATACACTTTTCGCGCGATATTCGTGAGCTCGTATGCAGCGGTAATTGCGGAGTTCCCGCCACCGAGTACCGCGACGTTCGCGTCCACAAAAAGTGGCGCGTCGCACGTAGCACAATAGCTAACGCCGCGACCAACGAATCTCTCCACACCTGTGGCATTGAGCGTTCGCGACCTTTTTCCCGTGGCAATAATAATCGTTTTTGAGCGATACTCTTCGTCTGTCTCGGTGCGAGTGACGAATGCGTCGCGTTCTTTGCCGACACTTTTTACTTGCGCGAAGGTTCGTTGCACGTTGTACTTTTCGACCTGCTTTTCGAAGCGATCCATTAAATCTGGGCCTGATATGAACTGATAGCCCATGTAGTTTTCCACGTTAAGGCTGTAAAGAACCTGACCGCCGATGTTCTGGGTAATCAGCCGTACGTCCAGCATCTTTCGAGTCGCGTAGACTGCTGCGGTCAAGCCTGCGGGGCCGCCGCCAACGATTATTAGGTCATGCAGTGCAGCGCTCTGTTTCATGGTGGACTCCGAAATGAGATTTGCGGGAAAGCTTTTAAGAATATTGCTTGCTACCGTCGATCGATCTTCACACAATGAAATAAGCTGGCGTCGTGCGTTGAGAAAAAGTAGCGAGTGCCGTTAGGGCTTCACCTGCTCGTTGACGGGGCCACTTTTGTTATCTACAGCCGGCGTTTGCGGTAGATTTTCGGCCGTCGGTTCCTGACTCTCGCTTCCGACTCCGTTGGATGCCTGTTTCCCATTGGGTCTTTGCCGACGTTTCATTTCGCGCTCGCTCATCGTGTCTCGAGAAAGCCTGTCTGTCACCACGGTGTCCCAAACCTTGCTCATCGTGATAGCGGAAACCGGACAAATCGTCGCGCACTCACTGCAAAATACACAGTGTCCAACGAAGATGCGCACACTTTTTTCAGAGGCACTTGTCCGCAGTGCGATGGCCCCAGCAGGGCAGACTTTTCCGCAGCGTCCGCATAAGATGCATTTTTCCGGATCAATAATCGGCGTCCCACGGTAAGCCGCCGGGACTTCAACCTCTGATGCGCTCTTTACGGTTGCCGTTTTGCCCGCTATGCCAACTGTAAACGAGCGTATCAGATCTCTGAGGAATCCTGAAGCCATTCTAGAGCCCTGCCCACCCGAACAGGAAGTGCATGTACCGCACGCCTGCCAGATACAAGATGAGGTCTGCGACTGCGAGCATCGTCGGGATGGTCCAATAATACCTGAGCACGCGCGTGACACGGGTTCTCGCGGTAGTCGCCTGCAAGAACGCAATGAAGGCGCTGACGAGCAACGCTATGATGACGAATTGAATGATGAGATTTATTGCGGGCTCGAAGTGGTAGATTGTCGTTCCAAAGAATACAGTGGCTATAAGCGACGCGTAGAGAAATGTCTTAAGCCACTGCCCAAGCTGTAAAAGGGCGAGATTTGGCCCTGAGTACTCGACGTATGGACCAGAAACGATCTCCGTCTCGGCCTCAGCGATGTCAAAGGGTTGAACCGCCGCTGCGGCAGGCAACGTCCATATTGCAGCAATCGCTGCGAGCGGCAAAACGGTGATCCAGGCGGTCGCCGATATCGTAGTTAACTGGAACGATCCTGCCGCGAGAGCGACCGTCACCATGGCGACAATGAACGGAGCTTCATAGGCGATGAGGAGCGCAACCTCGCGTGCAGCGCCGATGGCGCCGTACGGGCTTCCGCTGGCTGAACCGCCGAGGATCAGCGCGATTGGCGGTATTGCGAGGAGGTAAATCACCAATATGAGATCGCCCGCCCCGACAGCCGATGCAGAGGCGGCTAAAGGTATAACCAGTGATGCGAAGAGCATAGAGGCGACGCTGAGGATGGGCGCGAGATTGAAGAGCAGGGGGCTTGTCACATTCGGCGTCAAACTCTCTTTGCCCATCAGTTTAAAGAAGTCGTAAAACGCCTGGAAGATGCTTGGACCTTTACGAAACTGGCTGTGCGCCACGACAATGCGGCGAATCCCCTGCAGCAGCAAGGCAGCAACAAAGGCATAGACCAGCGCGACGACTATTGAAGCGATCATCAAACCCTCCCTGTTTTCAGTTCCCGTGCGCTGACTATCTTACGCTTCCCATCTTTTATCATGGTCACTCGATCAGTGCAGCTAAAGCAGGGATCGATTGATGCGGCGATGATGGGGATATCAGCCACTTGACAGCCGAGGAACTTCGGCACGTAGGAGGGGATGTTGGCGAGCGTCGGGGCTCTGATCTTTATTCGCTCGAAGAACCTCGTGCCGTTCGTCTCCGTGTAGTGGATCAGCTCACCACGGGGCGCTTCAACTCGACCGACGCTGCGCCCTGGGGGGATCTCACCGTACTCAACTTGGATCGGCCCATCAGGCAGGTTCGTTATAAGCTCCTTGGTGAGCCCAATGGATTGTTTGAGTTCTGCCAAGCGCACGAGTGCCTGAGCCATGACGTCTCCGTCTTTCGCTATCTGCGGCTCGAGATCGAAATCGCCGTACGCTGCGTACTTGCACACAACTCGAGTGTCTTCAGGAACGCCGCTCGCACGTGCGTTCGGGCCCACCGCGCCTAGACGGATCGCGTCCTCTTTGCTCAGGCAGCCGACGCCCTTACCTCGTTCTGCGATGCTGCTGTCTTTTAGAACTGATTTCACGATTTTGTCGGCAGCGGTGTCGAGATAGCTGAGGACACTTAGCGCGGAGCGTGCTTGTTCATCAGAGATATTCCACTTAACGCCGCCGATCTTGTTGCATCCATGCATCACCCTGTTCCCGCTCAGCATTTCGAAGAGGTCCATGACCTTCTCTCGCTCGCGCCACGTGTACATGAACAAGGTATGATAGCCGATCTCCTCACCCGCAATGCCGGCCCACAGCATATGTGAGTGAATCCGCTCGAGCTCTGCGTAAATCGTCCGTATATATTTCGCCCGGTCGGGCACCTCGATATCAGCGATGTCTTCAACGCGTTCGACGTGATTTAGCGGGTGCGCGTGCGAACAGATGCCGCAGATGCGTTCAACGAGATACACGATCTTGGAAAATGGCCGCTCTTGGCAGAGCCGTTCGATGCTGCGGTGGTTGTAGCCGATTTCGTAGTCAACGTCCACCACCTTCTCGCCCTCTACTTCAAACAAGAATCTCGCAGGCTCTTCCAAGGCGGGATGGCTCGGCCCGATCGGGACCTTTAACTTTGCAAAGCCGCGCTCGTTGACCTCTGCCACAGTTACACCCTCCTGAGCGGTGGTGTCGGATCGCCATATTTTGGTGGCAGCTCGAGCGGCCTTGAATCAGGAATCCCGATCACGTTGATGCCAAGTAAGCCGATGAGCTCTCGCTCATAGAGCAGTGCGGCGATAAAGTGGTTGGTAATCGTTGGGACGTTTGGAGTGTCATAGGGCAGGTCCACGATGACGGTGTGAAGCTCTGCCGATATGGCAAAGTGGTACAGCACTTCGAGATGGTCTCGTGCGTCTTTGCCGGTAATGGTGGCTAGTCGTGCCCCCTCCTGCCCAAGAAATGCGAGTGTCGCATCGAGGTCGTCGAGTGCTACATGGTAATATGAGTTTAACCCCTTGTGACTCGACTCTATGACCTGCACTGCGTTTTCGAGCGGTCGCATCATCGTCCTGCCTCGGGAACGTTATCTGATGACTGGAACTTTGGATCAATGACCGTTTCCTTTGACATCGCTTCGTCAAATCGTTCTGTAGGTCGAGCGCCCCTGCCTTTTCTCTTTGAGTCGAGCATCTTTGCCGCGGTTCGAATGCCTGATAGAATGTTGAGCGGCCGAGGGGGGCAGCCCATGACGTAGACGTCGACCGGGATGACCGTGTCAAGCGGCCCTGTTAGTGAATACCCGCCATCAAAGATTCCGTTTGACGTGGGACAACTTCCCACCGCAACGACGGCTTTCGGATTTGGAATCTGGTCATAGATCATCGTCAAGCGGTCCTCCATGCGTTTAGTAACGGGGCCAGTTACTACGAGCACATCAGCGTGCCGCGGAGACCCAACGCGCAAAACGCCATAGCGTTCCGCGCTGTAGCGTGGATTTTGAATCGCGAGTACCTCGATATCGCATCCATTGCACGATCCGGTGTTAATGAAGTAGACCCACGGTGACCTTGCTCGAAACATCATCAGCCTCCTAGCAGAGCGAGTGACAGCTTGTTGATCTGGTCCAGGATTGCTGTCGGAAATATCCCCATCAGCACGCAAAGAACGCTCAAGATAATTATAGGGATTATTATATAAATAGATAGATACGACACCGTAGGGGCTTCTATCTTTTGATCAACCGCGAGGAACACCCGCTGAAAAACTTTGATGTAGCCCGCAAACATGGGAAACGTCAGCACGAGCAACGCGACTGACAAGGCCGGATAAAACCCACCCTTCTCGAAGCCCGCTTGAAGGATCAAATATTCGCTGATAAAGCCATTGAGTGGCGGGATCCCCGAAAGCGCGAGTGCGCCTATCAAGAACCCCCCCGCCACGATCGGCATCTTTGTCACCAAGCCGCTTAGCCCGCCGACATTTCGTTGCTTGGTTGCTGCAATAATGGCCCCCACACAGAGGAAAACTAGTGATTTCATAACCATATTATTAATTATTTGAAAAATACCTCCGGTCAGCGCAGCAGATGATCCAATGCCAACCGCAAACAGTATGATTCCGGCTTGTTCTATCGATGAGTAAGCGAGGAACCGCTTGAGGTCCTTCTGTGTGTACGCCATAAGGGCGCCTACCCCTACAGTAAGCACTGCCGTGACTGCGATGAACAACAGCACAACGTCAAGAACCGGGTGTAACGCAAACAAGAATCGAATGAGGACAAAAGCGGTGGCCGCCTTGACGGTCCCTGCCAAAAATGTGCTGACGGGCGTTGGGGCCTCGCCGTACGTGTCGGGAACCCACGAATGCATCGGGACGGCGCCGATTTTCGTTCCCAGTCCTATGAATAAGAAGAGGCTTATTAAAAGAATCGCGTTGCTCGATGTGCTTCCGAAGCTTCCTATATTGAGCGTTCCATAGTTGAGAAACATCAAGATGAGCGCGATCAGCGTGAACGAGCTTCCGATACTGTTTAAAATGACAAATTTTGTTGCTGCCTCAAACGCACGTCCCTTTCTGTGCGTTACGAGGATTGCCGTCGAAAGGGTGCTGGTTTCCAAAAAGATGTACAGTGTCGCAACGTTGGTGCTGAGGACGGCGGCAGCTGTGGTACTTATGATGATCAAAACGAGCGGGAAATAGATGCGCCCGGCGTTTCCCATGTAAGGGAGACTAAACCACGTGACAAACGCTCCGATAACGATCACCACATACGCTACCATAAGCCCAACCGTGGACAGCCCGGCCATCGTTGCAAGTGAATCGAGGCCCGCAGTCGCGCTTGTGGCGACAAACAAATTGGCTGTGAAAAGGACAGCGCTTAGCGTCATCCCAGTCACAGCGGCATACGCGGCTAATCTCATTTTACGACCGAAAAGCGCGCAAATCGCTGCAGTGATCAACGGAATGGCCAGGGTGTACACGACATACATTTTGGTTCTCCGCTATCCACGAAGGTTAGTCAGCTTGCTGCCGTCAATGGAGCCATATTCGGCGAAGTCCATCAACGCTATCAAGGCTATCGTGAGCGTGATTAGCACCACGAACACTTCGGCGACTATGGAAAGCAGCGCGGTATTCTCTCCCCAAGCTATGAGGAGTGTTCCGATGTTCTCGAGAACGAGTATACCGAGTAGGAGCTTTAAGATGCTTCTTTGGCTAACAAGGATCAGAAAAGCGATACCGAAGAGTGCTATAAGAACGTAGCTTTCGGTGATCCGCCCAGGCGGAAATTGCGATTGCGTTGAAAAAGCTACCAGATAAGAAAGTGCTAGCGTTAGGAGCGCCAGCGATATCAGCGGCAGCGTACCAAATCGTGGCTGGGGCTGTTTTGTGTGAGCGACGGCCAGCAGGATGATGAGGGGCGACGCGATCCCGAGCGCCGCTTTTACGAGCGCCCCTGTCAAATCGTTTTCCGTCAACAGGAATGCGGCGATTAGCAAGTTTAGAGCGAGGAGTGCCAACGTTGACCATTTGTCGCTTAGGATCACGATGAGAATCGCACATATTACCCACAGGATCCCAAACGCTAGTACGGTCTCCATTACGCCCCCCTAAAAATGAGAAAAACGGCTCCGGCGAGGAGCAGCCAAACGAATATCCACGTGGCATAACTGATCACGCTTCCGTTTTGAGCTCGCCGTAGCCATCTCGACACCGAGTCCGCTCCTCGCCCGATTGCGGCGTAGGCATAGTCAGGGTCAATCCATCGCAATCGCTCGAACGGTTGCGTCACTTGGTAGAGAAAGTGCCGTCCAGATGCATACACATATCCTTCAGGCAGCTCGTATCCAGCTCCGAAAAGCTGTTTGGACGTTGGAGCAGTCTCACGTGGTCGCCGCGTTAGAAATTCGTTAAGGATAAGGCCGGCAAGTATAGCCGTCAAAAGGAGAATTGCAGCCAGGGCAGGAGCAAAACTGGATACTCCAGGTATTTCGATATTGGTAAGCACAATCGCGGACTGTGTGACCACTGTCCCGCTATACGGGACCTGTGTTATGATGGCGAGGGGGTATTGCGCGAACACCCCTAAAGCAACGCACCCCGCCGCAAGGATTGCCTGGGGCACCCACATCGTGGCGGGCGCCTCGTGCGCGCCTTCCAAATCGGCCGGGAGCTGACCATAGAACACGCTAATCGTCGCGCGGAAGATGTAGCCTGCTGAGAGCACGCTCCCTGCCAGCACCACGATCACGAAGACCTGTAAGCCCGCAGTCGTCGCGGCGATGCTGCTCGAGTAAATGAGCCATTTGCTCACAAAGCCGACAAGAGGCGGCACGCCTGCAAGCGTCACGGCGGCGATGGTGAATGAAGCGGCGGTATACGGCATCTTTCTCGATAGCCCGCCCAGCTTGTTGAGATCCATCGTATGCGCTGTGCGATCAACGGCCCCCGCCCCCAGAAACAGGCAGGCCTTAAAAAAGCCGTGCGCAAGGAATTGCATTAATCCCGCGACGAGTCCTACCGGTCCGAAGCTGAATGCAAGGAACATGAATCCGAGGTTTGTGACGGTGCTGTACGCGAGGACCTCCTTCAGGTCGTTAGCGCGCATGGCGAAGGTAGCAGCCAACACCAAGGTGAATCCGCCGATGATGGCGAACACCCACGGCCAAGCACCGGTAAACAACGGAAAGAGTCGTGCAGCGAGATACACGCCTGCGGGGACCATCGCTGCGCTGTGCAGCAATGCAGAAACTGGTGTGGGGCCTTGCATTGCACTGGGCAACCACGAGAAGAACGGCGTTTGTGCAGACTTCGCGAATATCGCGATAAGTGCAAGCACGAGCAGCGTGTTCATCTGCCACGCTGGTGGCGTCGACGTTAGCAAGGCGTTGATGTTAACGCTGCCCGTCCACGCGTAGGCGCCGACGGCAAACAGCAACAGTGCCTCTCCCGGTATGTGTGTAAAGAAGAAGACTTTTTTTGCGGCTTCGTTCTTAAAGGGGTCCGCATACCAGAAACCGACCAAAAGGAACGAGCAAATGCCCACGATCTCCCAGCCCACGTAAAAAACGACCAGATTCGCGGCGTTGACAAGCATCAGCATGCCACCGATGAAGAACAACATGAGGAAGTAGTAACGTCCTCTTCCGCTCTCATTTTTCATGTAGCTATTTGAGTACCATATGATCACGCACCCCATGAGCGCAACAACGAGCGAGAACAGAAGGCTAAGCGCGTCGAATCTGAATGAGAAAAGTTGCGCATTGTTGGCAACCACGTTTGGCACGGCTGCGGTCACTGGTCCGGAGTACGCGATGGTAAGGACTGAAGCGAAGACAAGGGTAATGAGCGCGATAAGGGTCGAAACGTAGTCTAAGATTCTTGACTGCGTGAAACCGCCAAGAATCAGAGGCACTAGCGAAAGCACGGTGGGAGCGAATATTAAGGCGAGTAGAAGGTACGACGTCGATAAACCATCCATGGGACGACTCCGTTTGCGGGTCGTATAGATGTGATGGTTGCTTATTAAACTGACGCTTTTTGCGAGAGCGCCGCGCCCGTTTCGAAAGCGGCAATGATCGCGTCACAGTCATATTGTCAGCTAGGAGCTTGTAGATGTGCCACGGTCATATTATCCACTAAAAGCTTGTAGATGAGCTATCATTATATCAATGATGGTTGTATTAGATTCAGCGGATTTGATTCTAAATCCAGGTCGATTTATTTTTTATTTGCTTTTTTTATAAAAAAAATGCACAGGAACTTTTAAGTAGGAACCCCATCGTACCTTGAAGGCACTGAACTACCATACCGAGGTGTTTGGTTGAAACATGCGAACAGAAATGCTACCAAAGCGCTTTTCATATTGGCAGTTTCATTGCTTGTCGCGGGGTTTGTATTTTCACCGGCTACGGTAGCCAGTACAAGTAGCTCGGGGGGGAGCAATGCTCAGCGCCTCATCTGTGCAAGCGCGCCGCATACGTACGTCGATTTCAAAAGCAACTGGGAGGACGACACAGCTGCAAATCTTGCAAAATATGACATCGTTGCCTTGAGCTACACCGAGACGTCGCAGCACATTCAAGCTATTAAAGCACTTAACCCCAACGTCCTGGTCCTAGCTTATTTTGACCCACTCCTCGGCGGTTCAGAGGGTACGCCGCATTCAGAATGGTATCTCCGAGATGCTTCAGGCAGCACTCATCCGAGTGGGTACAATGAACCCCTCATGGACTTGACCAATCCAGGTTGGAGGGCTATGTGTGTCCAGATTTGCCAGAACGCCTTATCAAGGGGCTTCGACGGACTCGTTCTTGACAACGGTCTTACCTCCCCCAACGTTCTCTGGCCGGGAAGCTGGTCAGGCTCAGACAGCCAATGGCAATCGAGCACAATCTCTCTCTACAAATCAATAAAACAGGCAGCTGGAAGCAAGATTGTGATATACAACGGCGCCTACTCCATTCCTGGTTACGTTGATGCTCTCGACGGATATATGGACGAGGGCTTCCCGTTCTATAAGGGGTGGGACCACTCGATTGGATTTGCTCTCGACGCGTCCACTAAGGGCAAGATAGCCCTTTTTTACGCACAGGGGAACATATTTGACCGGTACTTCTGCTACTGTTCAGCGCTCCTCACCGACGGTTACTTCTTCTACGCCCCGACAGGGACCATACGGTTTAACGATTACGGCATCCAGCTAGGAACCGCCTTGAACAAGGCTGAGAAGATGTCAGATGGCACGTGGCAACGTGACTATCAGTATGGCACTGTCGTGGTTAACCCAAGCGCTAAAACGGCGCACATTGACCTGAAAACCGGGCAAAACGTGCAGTCCGCTAAAACGCTAACTCGCACGCGAACAGCAGCGTCAACGCCAAAAGCTACTACCATGGTCAAACAAGCGGCGTCAACGCCAAAAGCTACTACAATGGTCAAACAAGCGGCGTCAACGCCATCGCTGACAAAAACAGCTCCAGCGAAAGCTAAGGCCACCGCGACGCCCCGCCATGTAGCAGCTTACATGCAGGCATCCGGTCAGTCAAGTACCTCAGGCTCGAATTCTCTGATAGCTGCGACTAGAGCGTCTGAAATGCCAGACAATGCCTCGGTGATTGGAATGTCTGTTCCAGTAGCTCAAACGAGCAGCGTTGCAAGCTTGCCACCGCAGCCCGTTCTAGGACTCTCGCTGCTTGGGCTCGGAATACCGGCACTTGTCGTTGGGTCGGTATACTTACTGATCAGGCGTAATTGATCCCTACACGGGATCTTTTTTTTCTTATTTAAAATAACGCCTCAGAGTTTCAAAATCTCGTCATTACAGGGGCGTTTGCATCGAATCGGCGCGGTCTTAATGTTTTTGTCACGTCAGGCGTATTGAGGCGGTGCGCGGCGTCGCTGCTGCGATGATTAAGTGGACAAAGGTTTATAAGCGGATCTTTGCTAATCTATCCAAACGGGTTTTTCAATGCGTATAACCTTGCTTGGTGGTACGGGAAACATAGGGGAGGGATTGGCGCTTCGCTGGGCTCCAAAACACGACGTGGTAATAGGATCACGAAGCGCTGAGAAAGCAGAGGAAGCGGCAATTTCCTGCGCAGCGCGATTATTCAAGGAAGGCATTACGTGCGAACTAAACTGGGAAGAAAACGCTCAAGCCATAAAGAATAGCGATGTAGTAGTGATTGCCTTGCAGTATCAGTTTGCAATACCTACGGCGGTTGCGATTAAGGATCAGCTAGAGGGCAACGCAATAGTAGTATCTCCGGTCGTGCCAATGACGAAAGATGGGTTCTTGCGCTACGTGCCGACCGACGAGTATGGAAGCGCTGCCGTCGAGCTACAAGCTATTCTTTCGAACAATGATGTCGTTTCAGCGTTTCACACAACGCCTGCTGCACGCCTGATTGATATCAAAGATAAGCTCGGCCTAGACGTTCTCGTATGTGGCTCTGAAAAGCCGAAGGAAACCGTTATGGATCTAATCAAGGACATAGAGGGGCTTACTCCCTTCGATGCAGGGCCACTTGAAGCATCATATATGGTCGAGTCGATAACCCCTCTTTTGATAAACGTATCGGCGCGAAACCGCATGAAAAACAGTTCTATTCGCATAATCGGGCAGAGCATCGAATAAGTGGTTCTTACGCGCTGTCCAAAATCTTTCCGGTCAACGCGTCTATTTTCACGCGTCTTTTTGAAGATTCGCCCGCGTACAAGACCTCAAGAACCGGCGAGTATATGATATTTGCGTCTGTCACCTCGCAGCCAGGATATAGTCCTCGTATCAGTCCTTTGAGTTGTTGTTTTGACAGCCTGGGCTTTATGACATCTTCTGCGCGACCCTCTTTAAGCTTCAAACCATCAGTGCTCTCTGAAACAAGGGTTTTTGGATAGCTGATGTCATAGAGGGAGAAATAGAGCCCATCCTTGATGCCAATCAGGCGCCGTTCTTCCAGCTTCTTCAAGCTCGATTTGACGCTCTTGTCGGGCAGAGCTTCGCGCAATTTCGGATAGGTGGTGCCGCTGCTGTCCAATATGAAATCCATCACTTTCAGTTGCGTAGGGCTGAGGTCTGCGAGAAGGCGCAGATTCTTCGACCGCCGGCGCACGCCGTCACGGCTTAGGATGTCCCCGGTAACGGCATCAATCAAGACGATATAGTCGTTGAACCTCGCGCCTATGAGTCGTTTCTTCATCTCTCGAACGCACACGGAGAACATCGGCAGCATAAGCAGTTTGAAGTCATAGACGCTCTCACTCCTTCCAAAGAACCTAAACTGCTTGCGCTTGTTACTATTTAAGGCGCTGAGAATCCTGGTTTCGTCGAATGGTATGTAACAGACTTTCTTACTGCCCGTGGTCGTATCAAGTGCGAGTCGCGCTCGCATATGCTCGGCCTTGTTCAAATCCTGTGCCTCGCGCACGCCACGGCGTGTTGTGAGATCTGATGCGTCTTCGTCTTGACGTTGAATGGTGGGGGTCGCCCCCCCGTGGCGCGTGTTCCGCTGCCGCACTTTGATGAACGAAGGATCAGCGATAGCCCCTTGGACGTAAAACTGTCCCGGTTCAAGTGCCGTCAGCTGGCGTGCATGTTCCATCGAGGAGAAGAATATACGCACCGAATCGATATCGTTTTTTAACGTCAGCTTTCCAATGAACACGTTGTTGCACTGGCTCAGAACGTTCTTGTTCACCAAGGCTGGCCTCTGCGTAGCAAAAAGAACACCAAGGCCCCGTTTCCTGCCCCTTCTGCTTATCTGCTGCAAGATATCGAGTCCGTGCCCCCTCTGCGGAATGTAAATGTCGGCCTCTTCGACGATGATTAAGAAAGGGTTCTGCCTGTGGCGCCCCTGCCGGAACAGGTCGGTCGCGACTCGATAAACGCTTTCCAAGAACTTATCTATGGTCTTTCGCTCAGTCTCGGAAACGTCGATGACCATTCTTTGTGACTTTTCGATGATTTTTTGGACCCGCTCTTCGTCGGTCGAAACGTGTTCAATGTCATCAATTTCATCAATTACATCGATGTTCTTGTACCCGGAGAGTCCTGCATATTCTCCTTCTGTGTCGATCACGACGAATCCGAGATCATTTGCGGCAAGTTCTTCGCAGATCACACTGACAAGATAGCTTTTGCCGCTCCCGCTTTGGCCGATAACGGCGCTTCGTTCAGTTACAAGATACCCCGGGTCGATGCTGAACGTCTCTCCGATGTGGAGTTCCATTGATTCAACATGGCTTTTTTGTCCGATATAAGCTTAATGTAATGCGACAAGATCTATCTGGGGCCTTTTTGACGCCAAACTCCTGCTCAAATCTTAACGCACGAGCAGAATCGGGTTTTGAAAAGCTAATCCTACGGGTAATTGCGGGAGGCTATTAGGGTCACAGTATCGTTATCCAAGAGCACGTGGGTTAGCCCGACGCGCTGCCCCGCGTGTCTCGCACTCGCACCCCACACTTGAGCATATCTAAATCGTCTGGGGATACGTGCGTGCATGAGGTTACAGACCTCTTCGATCGTGGAGTTGCTGCGCAAAATCAGTGGGTTTTCCATATCTGCCGCTTTGCCCGGCGGTTTCAGGTACACCCGAATGAATCCCAGTTTTTCAAAGATCAGATCTTTTAAGCCTTCGATGTTGGTGCCACACCCCGCAGAAATATGAACGTCCCCGAAACTTGCTGACCAAAAAGACTGATCTATCTTGTTTACAACCGTTATTGCAGGTACGAAAAGTCTGCCCGGTATTAGGGCATCAACAAATCGATCGACATCAATGTCTTCTTTAAGAATTATGTCAGCATTGTGGATCTTGAAGTCGTGTAAAATCGCTTTTATCGTAGCTTCGTCGATATCAGCAGCATTATGAGTCCCGCTAATCGTAACCCCTCCACGGGGTTTCTTGATTATCGCTACGTTTGGAGGTCTTTGATTAATCCTGATTCCTGCGTCGTACAACTCCTTTTTGACTACTTCGACTTGATATTCGCTGAAAACGTCGACCACGATCAATATTAGATCAGCGCTTCTCACAACTGAAATTATCTCTTTTCCTCTGCCTTTTCCGACTGCTGCGCCGCCTATCAGTCCTGGTACGTCCAAGACTTGAATGTGCGCCCCCTTGTGTACCATAGAACCAGGGATAACATTTAATGTCGTGAAATCGTAAGCTCCAACTGGCGATTTTGCGTTAGTGAGCGCGTTGAGTAGGGTTGACTTTCCCGCAGACGGATATCCAACTAACACACAGGTAGCGTCACCAGACTTTCGTGGAGCAAATCCGGTTCCCTTATGCGAACCCCTAGACTCTCGCTTCTCCTTAAGCCGCGCAAGTTTCGCTTTTAGACAACCGATGTGGAGTTGTGTGGCTTTGTTGTATGGTGTCTCGCGTATCTCCGTTTCTATTTCGCTTATTTGCTTTTCTACACTACTCACACGATCTCCAGATCGTTGCACAGTCATCAACTCTTCAGCGAATGCAGAGTGGAGGCCGTATATCTCTCTAAAAAGGTCAGGCTTTGCTCCGCGAGTGAACTTTCGTGTTCACCAAAACGAACTTGGTTCTCTCTCCTCGGATAGCGACGAGATAGACGTGCGGCTCATTTGATGCCATGCATTCCATCCATTTCTTGTGCAACGTCCCATCTGAGGAAATGGGCGGCGATCCGTTTCTCGCGCGAAGCTCGTTGATACAGTATACAAAATCTGACTCAGATAAGCGAGCGACCTTAGATTTCGTGCCGATGTTGCGAGGCCACCATACTTGCAGCTCTTTCCTTATGTCGTTTATGAAGCTGACATTCGGCATCTTGCTGTCAAGACCCTCAACAACTTCGATCTCACAGTCTCCGTCATCTAAGCCATAATAACATTTTGCCACCTTTTTGGCCAGCTCTCGGTCGCGTCTTCCCAAAAATAAGTCCCATATTAAGATTTGCGATCAAAGTATTTCAACGTTGCGTAATAAGTCGCGCCTGGCGCGCGTTTCTCGCGTTTAACAACTGTGAGTCGCGTTTTTCAAAAAAGCGTCTGCTAACCGAGGATTGAAATCGAACACAGTTTGGTTAGCCCCTCTAAAGAAACCACGCATTTGCGTTGGTGATCGTCACAACAAAGGCGCTTTGCCCTCAAGCAAATGAATGCGCGACTCCTAGTGAGAAAACGCTAAAATAGAGGCTCATGTCGCTTTCTGCATCATTCGACGGCAGACGTTGAAACCTAGTCCGCGTGTTGCATGAGTAGCTCGAGCCACTCGTCGAGCAGCGAACAGTACTCTGGATTACATACTTCGTGGCATCCTACGCACGGAGCTATCTTCCCTTGCGCTAAGAGTAGATCGTGCTTGTTTTTTTCGCTTTGTGTTGCGTTCACGGTTTAGCACCTTTCTCGGGTTCGAGCCTGCGACACGGGGCACGTTAGACAATATGCCACTGGAGCATCGGCTGTTCTCTCAAAGCAGGTTCAGGTAATTTCGAGCTAGTCGTTTACGGGGTTTAGAAGAATTATGTTGTTGCCGCGAAGTACGACGGATCCCAGAACTCGGGACTTTTGTCCATCAATAACTTCCGTGGTGTTTGTAAGGTGCAAGTTTAGATAGTCATCTGCACTCATCAATAGGCCTTCCAGCACGCATTTTTCGCCCTTCATCTCGACTTGGATCTTGGAACCAACCAGATTTTGAACCTTCTTTGACGGGAACAATTTGAATCCTCACATAAAAGTGGCTTTTCGAATACTTTAATATTTTGTTCGTCTTAGGTCGCCGAAAATTGCTCCACAATGCTTCAGGCGCTGATAATTCAAGCCTACTTGTAGCCATACTAAGTCCTACATTTCACGTATTAGCTCGGGAAGAAGGAGTCTTGCTACCCGTAAAGCACGAAGACGACGACTGCGGCACAGGAGAATAAAATGATTGATGTATTGGCTAAAAGGCTGTCGTACTTGCATAGGTGCGCCGAAAAACGGTGACGGCTGAGCGGCCAGAGCAGCGGACAACCCGACACGGTCAGCGAATCGAGAAGGATGTGGCTCACGATGGCCGCTGTGACAGCGGGAACGATGATCAGATCGAGTGGCATATATGGCGAGAGCAGGACGTAGGAAAGACCTGTGCACGCTGCCGCGGTGAAGATCGAGTGCGAAAATCCACTTCTGTGACCAATGAGTCGTAGCGGCAGATGTGCGTCCAAGTCAGGAAGTGACCCCAGCAGCAGCGAAACTGTGGCAGAAAGCAGCAAGAACAATTTGCTTGTCGCGGTCGGGGAGAGCGCGATCTCGCTAACGACGATGCAGAAAACGAAAGCGAAAATCGAGTGTGTTAGAGCTTTCACGACACTACGTTGTTAGCAGCGCTTTCGTTAAGTAAATATATGGTCGTGCGTCACTGTACGTAGTAGCGCGCGCAGCTCGGACGAGCAGCCTGTGCTTTTATAGAAGGTAGCCATAGCCCGGTAGTGTAGCGGTCAATCATGTGAGACTCTGGATCTCACGACCACGGTTCGAATCCGTGCCGGGCTATC
>DASPOC010000135.1:0-9536 GCA_035626195.1 Bathyarchaeia archaeon
AGTGGGCCATTTGGTGACAATTATAGCATGCGCAGAGAAGTTGAAGACGTAGACACGCTTCTAACCGAGACCGAGGCGCACAACGTCTTCGGGCTGAGCTCTGGCGGCCTCATCGCATTGCAAGCCGCGCTCGAGCTGCCGTCTGTCCACAAAGCCGTCGTAAACGAACCACCCCTTGACGTCGACAACTCAATAATAACGATGCTGCAGTCTCTTTATTGGAGTTTTCGTTCTTGATTGATACTTCGGCGGTATCGTTAAGACCTTTTTTACGTGATTATTGTTATGACAAAGGAAGAAGACGCAGTTGCGCTTTTTCAGCACGGTTTCAGCTGTTCACAGGCTGTGCTTTCGGCCTTTGCACAACACTTCGGACTCGAACGGGACACAGCACTTCGGATCTCACAGGGATTTGGAGCTGGAATAGCTTACACAGATGACATCTGCGGGGCTGTCTCAGGTGCAATTATGGTGATAGGGCTCCGATACGGAAGGATAACGGCGGAAACAAAGCTGCAAAGGAAAAAACCTATGCGGTAGTCGGCGAATTTCTCAAGCAATTTGAGTGCGTAATGGCGCATTAAAATGCACAGGACTGCTTGGATACAACCTATCAGACCCGCAACAGGTTGCTGAGGCAAAGAAGAACAAAGTCGTGATGGCACGATGTCCGGCGTTTGTGCGGGATGCGGTTGAAATCCTTTAAAAGTTGATCTACATGATTAACTGACAAATGCAGCTTCGACAATGAGTTTTATGTCGTTGATAAATTGAATTCCCTCCTCTTCGCACTAACTCCGTGCACATCGACTCGTCCATTTCTGTAGATCGCGATGTCACACCCTTCGTGGGAAAACCGAGCGACACTAAGTTTTTCCGGCACTTGGCTATGTCGTGCAGCTCAGTGCATAGCTCGTCCACGGAAAACTCCCTCCCTTCGGAGAAAAAGAACGCAGTGGATGAATGGACAGATCTCAGATGGCGTCAAGCCCAACTCAAAACGCGTTTCGGAGCATAATCATTTTTTCACACGCTGAAAAACAAATCGATCCGGCTTTTTGGCGGCGTCTGTACGGGGTTTCAGGTGCAGGAGAACTGCCTAGAAGGGTTCAAAGAGGGCCAGCCGTGGACGCCTAGGCCGTTGGCCAAGGACGGCCATATGGTGTGCACCGTCTCCTACGATGCGACGGTTGTGACAGTCCTCACCTGGGGTAATATCCTGAAGGCTACCTGGTCGTCGTGGGACGAATGCGGCGACGACGCGTACGCGATTCTTCCGCCGGAAGCGGAGAAACCCGACTTTGCCCTGGGGTTCGACTTCGCTCAGTTGCAGACCGACCTGACAGAGGTGGCGACGGACGTTCAAAAAAATCGGGAAATCTCCCCGTTTTTTTACCATAATTGCCTATTTTAGTCACGGGCGAATCGAATATCATCTTCTCCTTACTTTTTCCAGAAAGTGGCTTCCACATGTCATATGGCTAGCACACAGAGAGAGCTAAAGCCCTTAGTTTGATGGATTGCAATGACTCTCACTTGGTTGATGCGGGGGGTATTTTTCTAATTCTTTCAGTTTAATGCGGGCGTTTTAAATAGCTGAATTTAGAAATCTGTGTGACTATGTCTGCACCGAATAATGCCGCAACCGGCCGAATATCCGTTTTATGAAGTGAGGCTAAATGTTATTATTTGCTGAAATTAACCTTTGGGTGCCAATTGTAACCGCAATACTGGGAATCGCCGGAGGACTTGCGACCGCCATAGTTGCGCCAACTGTAAATGACTGGAGGATGAGCAGAAGGCTCAGAAAAGGACTCTACAGGGAGTTAGTGAATTGGTACGAAAACGCTATGTTCCATGTACGAGAGCACAATGGACATGGCACGAACAATTTCTTTAAACGTTCGAAATTGGATGAGCTGCTGGTAGACAGAGGGCCGAAAGATAAGATCTTATTTGACGTGCAACATCCAGCGATCGTTCTCGTGGGTCGCAGTATTTTGGAAGCTGAAAAGAACCCTCAAATATGGCGGATCGCATTGATTGAAAAGCTGATCCATTTGCGTGACGTATTTAGTCAGCTAAACTCCCAGCTCTTGGGCGCAAGCTTATACCTCAAAACGTTGGAAAACGAAGAAAAGCTAAAGCTTTTTTACCAGCTACCCGAAAGCGCTGTTATTGCCCAGTGCTACCAGAATTTCCTCACAGCGTTTAACTTCGAGCTCACATCTTATGATCACGTACCAACCAGCCGTTTTTTAACTGCGAACGATGCGAGGCAACTAGCAGTTCTTGAAGCGGGGCTAGACTATCTTAAAATCGCGTGTCTCAATATCCGACAGGCTGAGGACTCAGGAGATCTCGAGGGTAGACTTCTGCAAGAAATCAGAGGGACAAAGACAAGAGGAACAATCGTGCCGAACGTTGAATCGCCGTGGAAGACTGACGTGTGGTGTCCGTGCGCGGGCAGGTTTGGGAAACCAGTAACCATACGCCAAACGGAACCACAAGCGGAACAGCGATGTGAAAGCTGTAAAAAAGCCGATCTCTGCCAGCTTCGGGGTCTTACGATTCAAGGATCGAGCATACTTATGGCGCAGGATCAGCTCAAATCAGAGTCGGAGGTCCTTAACAACTCCAGATCCTTATGGGAAATCGCCGTCAGTGCATCAAAGAAGCACCTCGCGCACAAAAAAGAGGTTAGTCGTAGTGATAATGCAGAGAAGTTTCTCCACGCATTAACGGGCCGCCTTTCTCCAGCGGACGAGTGCGCAGCGACGGCATTGATAAGCTTAATCAACCGTTCAATAAAAGATCGAGAAGATGCTACAAACGTTTTCGTCGGTTTGTTGGCCAAAGCTGGGCTTGCGCCTTCTACTGTTCAAGTGCAAAACAGCGTGAAAAAGATAAATGCTCAGGACAATCCAGACATATGCACTTTGTATGAAAAGTTAGAGAATAATGCACCCTTGCCGAAAGTGCAAACTGCAGCGATAAGAGGAATTGGCGAAATTCGGAAAGGCAAGAAAGACGCAGGTGAAGCGCAGAAGTTCCTTATACGGGCGCTGAAGAGCCCCTGTGATTCGATTGTTGAGGCGGCAGCAATCGCTATCGGTTCTATCGGTGGCCACGACAAGGACCGTGATGATAAGGGTGGTGATGAGCTCTTCGACGCTCTAAAAAAGAGCATTCAGCGCGCGAAATCCGAATCTGATCAAAGTGGGAAATCGAAATCTGAGCAAATCGAATCTAAGCAAATCGAGATCGTGAAAGCACTCGGGCGTTTTGGCGAGAAGTCAATTCAGTCTAACGTTCGCGTACTGCGGGACCGCACGAGGCCGAACGTTGTTCGCATATGGGCCGCCTATACACTAGCAAATGTGGGGACGCTATCGACCGCGGGAGTGCCGCTAACTGAAATCTCGCGAGACGCCTCTGCAAACTATCGTTTTAAGGAAGAGGTCGAGCGAGCTTTGACCTGGATGTCGCCGGAAGATCTCGAACCAAGCCGTCTAAAAGAGTGCTTATTGGCAAGAATGGATGACTAAGTCCGATAGCTGCCGCCTATATCAGGCGGAGGTCACTTTCTATCGCGCCTCATTGCTGCTGATGCCACTACGAATGAACATAGCTCACCAAGCCGAATTCAGGCAGAAAAGGCGCGTAGCGTAGTTGATAAAGACGGAAAGGATACAAAAAAGAAGCCTTAAGCTTCAATAGCTCATTTGGTGTTTTAAACGGGGTGGCTGACATAGTTCAAGGAAGAAGAGTGTACCTTCAGACATCTCCCAGGGAGGCGAAAGGTGTAGCTCAATGCACTGCCGCGGGCGACGAGCAGCAGGAACCGCCTGATGGTCTCTTAAATCGAGTTCTAAAATACATACCGGCAGAAATCGTGGCCGGTTACGTGGTTATCACAGGACTCATTGGCTCTTCGACCTCTGCAACAGCTTTCGCACAGTTATGGGTAACATTTTTTGTATTACTGTTCTTGATTTTTCTGTATACACTGTTTGTCTCAAGTGTACCTTCCAAACCGCTCGCCTGGTCGCAAGGAGCTATCTCAACCGTCGCATCTGCCGTAGTCGTTCTTGTTGTCGGCGATTTCGAGTATGAGTTCATCAATCTCTAGGCAATCGTTTTTCACGGAGCAAGATGGTGGTTCTATCTGGGTAATTGTTAGCTAAAGGCAGAGCGAAAGTATAACGCAACTAAGGCTGCGAACCACCCCGCGTACTTCTAAATAGTCACATGATTTTTTCTTGGACCAAATATTGGCCCGTGCAACGCGGGCGGTCACAGCCTTAGAACTACTAGACCGAAGCATTCGATAGATATAGCTAAAATATATTTGAAGCTTTATTACAAAATTTTGTACGTCAGCATTAGGCTTTACATCCCTGTTCTCGAGCTAGCTAAGAACCGCTTTAGAGCACTTTCGGCCCTATCGCATCGCACGCCAGCACAGCACATATCTTTTCGCTTTGCGTAGGTCAGCCCAGTCGTATAAGTTCGTGATACAACGTTCTATCGGTAGAGCGTCTTCCCCGTTCCATTAGCTCGCGTAGTTGTGCTCGGCTTAGTTCGAGCTGAGCAATAGATAATGTCTGCGCTACAGTCCACGAGGTCTTCCATCCTAAAAGTAAGCAGGCACAGTGCGTACGGATGTCACTTAAAGACGCGAGTAACAAGGCAGCATGGCAGGGCCTCAGGGAGAAGAGCGGAAGGGCTAGTTGAACGTGTGGCACTGCGGCAGTTTTCGAGGCACGTATCATGCTGTAAAGCGTAAGATACGCTGTCAACCCTAGAACGGGGCTCAAAATGCGCTCTAAATGGCCAAATCAAATAATGTGCTACGAGCTACGTAACGGGCTTAAGGAGCACCTTTGCTATCCTGGGCTCTTTGATACCAGCCCAAAAGGCAAGTCAAATATTTGGGTCTCAACTTCGGCCATCAGCTCTAAATTTAGAGATTATGAGAGAAAGTAGAAAAAGAAATTATCAACCTGAAGAGCTACGGCTTCCTAGACTGTTCAAGGGTTTTACGTATCTGCGCTAGCGTGTATGCTCCCCAAATCAGCACAATTATGACCACGATGCTCACGATAATCCTCAGTGCGGCAAAAAGCGGGTGTGGCATTTAACATTCCACCTCCTTTGCGAGTACTTTATCTCTCCTGTTTAATGCTGCTTTTGGAGCCTGTGCGTGTGTCTTCAGTTTCATCTCAGAACTTGATATGCTCGGACTCGTCAACTCTAAGAAGCTTTATAAGGGACTTCAAGGGCGGATTCGACTTGTCCTGTGCCCCGAGAAGGTGCAATCTGTTACCTAACGGAGCTGCACGCTGGTGCAGCCTGAGTGCAGCAATCTACTTGCAGTTACTTGCTTGCGAGGCCCGCGGTGACGTTTGCTCCTAGCGTTTATCCGAGTTCCTTTGGGTCGCCGACCTTCCTCAGCTCGTATGCAATAAAAGGGACTACCAGTATTCCCGTCGCCAATATAACGGCATAAGCGCCGATGAGCGAATATAAGGCGAGAAACACCGAGAAATACACACCGGCATACAGAGGGACTATGCCCCACACGAGAAACTTGTGACTCCGCCAGAAAAATTGCGCCCTTTGCTTTTGGTCCATTGGAAAGCGCAGATGATGGTATAAGGGGGGCAAAATGAACATAAGCGTGGCAGACGCCGTGCAGACAAGTGCCAGAAGCAGAAGGATGCGTTGGATAATTCCCGGAAGCTGATTTGTATACGCGATAGATGCAGTAAGCAAGAACCCGAACAGAATTCCAGAAACCGTCGTGAAGAGTCGTGCTTCGGCGAGAACATCACCAATCAATACGCCGTGCTCTTCGAACCTTTGTATGTCTTCGGGACTTACTTTAAGACTCCCGTCGCTCATTTATATAAACACATAAATGTGCGCTCTCTCATAATAATGTTTGCTGCGACAGGGCGCAGCGGATTAATCCACAGGGGCTCAAAAAATCCCGATGACTGCCCCCTATTATCTACGGGTTCCGTGTGCGCGATTATGGACAGCCAAGACATAAAGTTGTGAGCAAACAAACTAAGAAGCACTGATAGAATGTGAGCAAATCATGAACACAGATAACACAGTGATTCTTCTTCTCATTCTGCTCGTGGCCTTCGGCGCCGCGCGCCTGATACTATGGGCGTGGTGGATTCACACCCACAACGCGAGGATGAAGAGATACGACGAACGGTGGTTAAAAAAATAGCTCTAAATTGAAAAAAGAAATGAATAGATAAGAGCTACGGAGATGGCAAAAGGAAAACGCTGCTACCTGCCCGAACCGGGCTCATATCTTCCTAGTAAGGGTTCACAGTTGCCTTGAGTTCGTCCGCGCGTAAAAAAGTACTAGTCGGTATTTGCAACGACCTAAATGCGCTGGTCCCATATTTGCAATCATTATAACCTAACAGCGTTGTGGGGTCTAAATAGTCTAACATCAATGTAAACACCGAGGGCGTCACTTATCACAGATACGGGCACGAAAAAGGAAAAGAGAGGCTAGACGGCAGTTTTATCCTAAAGTCAGGTCTAACAATTAAGAAAAGGAAGGCCCAGCACCACAGATGCAGCGTATTCTTCGAGAATGAATTTGGAGCTGACTGATTGAATTAGGCGCTGTGCCAAATATTCCGTTTAAAAAGGGAACAACGGCAAGAGCGAAGAACGCTCCGACGTCGAAGAAGATTTATCACTATATCGAGTTCAAGAATGAAGAATTCTTAGAGCACTACCGCAAGCGCAGCAATGCTGAAACGACGTTTCAATGATAAAGAGCAAGTTTGGGGATTCGGTGAGAAGCAAAACAGAAGTAGCGCAGGTTAACGAGGTGCTGTTAAAAGTTCTGTGGCATAACATCTGCGTGGTTATTCACGAGATGTTTGAGTTGGGGATTGAGCCGGATTTCTTTGCTTGACGATAGTGATTAATTCTGCGTCATTTCGTCCATAATTTATCATCTCAAGCTAACAGGAACCATTTTCATCCCAGTGACCACTATTGCACCGATATCGTTTGCCGCCCGAACAAACTTCTGCATCTTGAGAATACCCAACTTTATTCCAATAGCACATATCTTTTGATCCGACTACCGGTTGCGTACTCACCCTATGCCGGCCAAATTGGTGAGTTCTTCTTCATAGGATGTTGGGATTCTACTTTGGTGATTTTAGACACTTAAATCCCTCTATTTTTGGTTAAAAATTCTATATATTAAGCCGATGTTTGTTTAAAAAGTTGAACTTCTGTTTAAAAAGTCTGTCATTTATGGCCTGGACAAGTAGGCAGTTAGTGTCCTAAATAGGCTATTTTTTTGCTATTTATGACTTGGACCGGCCGTCGCAATTTTCAAACAGGCCCCAGCGACTGTCATTAGTTTTTCCGCACATAGGTTACGAACGTAAAGGCGCGACGCAATGAACCCGTTAATGATGGACTGTCGCAGGTGTATCAGATTCGTGGGCTGCAAGATTCGTGGCAAAGATGAGCGCATCCCATATTGTAAGCAGTATCAACGTCCGCGCTACGTGCCGTGGTGAAGTGTTTGACTATAATGGCCCTGTATTAGCCTAGCACGAAGGGCAAAATCAAGACGATTAAGCCAGCTACAAGACTAACTACTGTAAATCCAATCTGCAAAATGCTGAGCAACGTAAGTTGTGCAATAACCGCAATAACCATATCGCTTCACCTCCTTTGAATTAAGCAACGAACGTCAAGCACGCGTCGAGCAATATATCATCTAATCGGTTTCCACAGAGCGACGTGCATTTATGTCAACCCTTACCTCAAGGCCGCTTGAGTCTCTCAATGAGCTTAATTCTTCCGCTTTTGTCTTCCCGAGTGCACGGGGCCAGCGTCGCTTCACTCATCTACCAGCATCGTGCTAGCGTTCCCGGCCAGTTAGGTGACGATTGAGGGTTTGGCACCCCACCCATTTTTTATGCTCAAGGCGGCGTCATCTTTTGGCTGCCGTTAGTTTCCCCCCGCACAGATAATCTTCTTTGCTCTGCCGTTTATGAAATGCAACTATGATGAACTGCCAAAGGTGCGAGAAGTACGCTCGCTGCGAGCTGCGTGGCTATAGGGAGCATGTTCCGTATTGCGAACAGTACCACCGTAAGCGCTATATCAGAGACTAGTTGCCGCGACCCTTTAGCTATTGAAGCTTTTTTAAAGCTCGCAGCTCTCCATTTCTTTCTTCGATTTCCTTTAACTTCAGAGCTTCTTTTTTCAAGTGATGCAATAATTGCTTCCGGTGAATAGCCGCGCGGAATCAAAAAGCGAAGCCAAAATCGAAATGACCGTGCTTGTCTCTCGCTCTGAGAAGATGCAATTCTTCCCTCGGCACGATGACACATTAATCTGTCTTGCGGCTAAACCAGTTGGAAACTAGCTTCACACGCATCAAAGATAAGCTAGGTCGTTAATGTTTGTTGCGGAGCAGTTCTAAGGCTGTGACCGCCCCGTTGCTTTGGTCGATGCTTGGTCAAAAAGTCTTCCTTACGACTTTTTTATAAGCATACGGGGTGGTTAACAGCCTTAGTTGCCACACTTTCGCTTTACACTTACCTGACAATTACACCGATATGCCCACCTTCTCTTTTTGTGAACAACGATTGTCTGGAAGTCGCTGAGCCCATCCTCGAACTCGCGGAAGCCGGTGCTTCGCGTCGAATCATCACAAGATAAAATCCGTATGGCTCACTTCGTGCCTCTCCATCCGCAGGTCGTCAAAGCAATTCAGACCGCTCTCGAGGGCCGCAAGGATGATGAATGCGCATTTAGATATAATAGCTTCCAAACGTGGATAAAGCGACAGAAAATCCCCAGGTCGCGGTTCAAGGGACATTTCGTGCTCGCTGACCTGCGAAAGTTTGCTGAGCAGCACGGAGACATCATACAATCGGAGCAATCAAATCGCGCTTATGTGCTGACTCATGGCGTATCGGGAGTTGACTGGCGATATTACAAGCATCCGCTACCCGATACGGTTTATGACGTTTATATGAAGTACTGGGCAGAGGTGAGCTTTGAATTCCAATGCGGCGGTTTGGTTTTACATCCCGACTTCAGCTCTGCGCGAGCTACTCGCTGTGTCCGTGCTGCCTTCTCTACCGATAATCGCTTAGGTCAATCGCTAGTCAGTGTTTAGAGAGCCGTATGCTACGTGTGAATCATCTTATCTCACGAAGTAGAGTGCGACGAGAGTGTTGTCGGTGCCTCGTCTCCCGTGTAGCCGTGGAACCGAAAGTCGCCGGCGTCTCTCATGTCTTTCTAGGTTGGTTCTTACCTAGTCGCAGTCCGGGTTACGCTTGCGTTGGAATTCCCGTGCGAATGCTGGCCAACGCTCAGAACAAGGTTATGAAGACGTCACCAAGCTTTATCAAGAAGACTGGAGACCAACGCGTTAGCGGGAAGGAGTGGCGGGCATCCGGGAAGAACCCAGATACAGGTACAGTTGCCATTTTGCAGCGTAATACAGTTCCATCCAAATG
>DASPOC010000136.1:0-5460 GCA_035626195.1 Bathyarchaeia archaeon
GATGTTGCCCTTATAGACCTCGTCTTTCAGTTGCGTGAGATTGCTCACGTTGATTAACTCGGCGACCTTGACATACGTGCCTGCAGGTTCCTCCTCAAGCACCTCTTCGTACTCTCCGAGGTCCAGCTCAAGGTATTCATCTGGTTCTGCGTGAGGGCGACTCCCAAAAATTCTATCGATCAAACTTTTTTGCGCCATTTGGAACGTTCACCTACAATCGACTTCTTGCTATGTTACCATATTTGCATCTTATAGTTTTGTGTTTCGCTCTTCAGAAGCCTTGCGCTACCGATACATAACACAGCCACCATTGATATAGTTACCTCGCCCCCAGCGGCAGCTGGAGGCACGATCTGCGTGTTTGCATTGTACGGACACGAGCTAAGGCGACACATACCAGATTTTGTCGCCAACGTGGTGTACGATGTGCACCGCCTTGCCCTTCCTCGCACGAATCATTTCTGTGCCAGCAATGAGCGCCGTTCCGATGCCGAGCGGCTTTTTGTGTCTTTCATCGACGACCACGACCAGGTCGTCGGGCTCAATACTGATATCGGCATCCACGATGCCGGGACTCATGACATCCGCGCCGTTTCTGATGAATTGCACGGCGCCCATGTCGACGGTAACGAGGTGTCTTCGGGGCTTGAGTTCCGTGGCGCCGCGCACCGTGAAAAAAGGCGTTCTGCTAATGCATAGAGCCACGGGCACCCCGTTCAAAAGAATGAGCGTGCGCTCCGGTGTTTCGAGCACTTCGAGCCTCCCCTCTAACGTGCTCTCGGTGTCGTACGCGCTAAGCGTGGCCACGACGCTCCGTGCCGCGTCGGCTTTCATGAAATGTCGCTGCTTGCCAGCCACGCATGCAGTTAAAAGGCGCTCAAAGATAAACTTAAGTATCTTATCAGGGAAGAACTACTTACGAGAGGCATGGAATGAGTCAGAGGCCGCTTGATATTCTGAATGAATCCCTGGAAACGCCAGTGATCGTGCGGCTTAAAGGGGGCAGAGATTTCAGAGGGGAGCTTCAGGGATATGACGTCCATCTCAATCTCGTTCTCGACAAGGCGGAAGAGCTCAAGGACGGTGAGGCCATAAAGAAGTTTGGCACCATCGTGGTCCGGGGCGACAACGTAGTTTACATCTCACCTTAGGCAAAGCAACGCTTTACGGGCAACTAAATGACAAAGGGAACACCTTCGATGGGCAAGCGGCAGAAACGCTCGCACGTGATGTGCAGGCGATGCGGCTCTGTCTCTTATAACTTTCGCAAAAAAACGTGCGTTCACTGCGGATTTGGTCGCTCCAGGAGGCTTCGGAAGTATAGCTTCCTCAATAAGTATTGATTTTTCCTTGAAAAGGGACAGGGTCGATGAAAGACAAGTGCGGCGTGTTCGGAATCGCCTTGGATTCCAAAGATGCCGCATTACCTATCTACTACGGTCTTTACGCGCTGCAGCACCGCGGCCAAGAATCGGCCGGTATCGCTACCCACGACTCTGCAATCCACATTGAGCGCGGCATGGGCCTCGTACACGAAGTTTTCGACGAACATCGGCTCGGGCATCTCAAAGGACCCCGAGGGATCGGTCACGTGCGGTATTCCACAACGGGCCTCAGTAGGGTAGAAAACTGCCAGCCTGCCCTCGTCAATTTTCGGGGAGGCACCATTGCTATCGCGCACAACGGCGACATCGTGAACTCTTCTGATATTAGGCAGGCGCTTGAAGCCGAAGGTCGCATTTTTGTGTCCGATTCAGATACTGAGGTCATCGCGCACCTGCTCGTGAAGGAACTCATGCGCTACGACACCATTACTGCTGTTCAAGAGCTTATGAATAAGCTGCGTGGATCCTACTCGCTCACGCTGCTCATCAACGATACGGTCATTGGCATTCGCGACCCCTTCGGCATAAAACCCCTCTGCATAGGCAGGTTCGACGATGGTTACGTCTTGTCTAGCGAGAGCGCTGCCATCGATACGCTTGGAGGGGAGCTTCTTAGAGACGTCCGCCCGGGAGAGATTATCGTCCTTCATCCAGACGGATTCGTGAGCCAAAAGGTTTCAAAAACGGCAGTGACCGCGCACTGCATGTTCGAGTACGTCTATTTCGCTCGCCCTGACTCGATATTGGACGGCGCTTTGATCTACGAGGTGCGTCGCAAAATCGGTCAAACGCTCGCAGAGGGCGACGTTGAGGCAGACATCATCATTCCGGTTCCTGATTCAGGAATCGCTTTTGCTATTGGCTACGCCGAAAAATCTAAACTGCCTTACACCGAGGGGTTGATAAAGAACCGCTACGTGGGCAGGACCTTCATCATGCCCGGTCAGGATCTGCGCGAAACCGCTGTGCGACTGAAGCTGAATGTGATCAAAAAGCATATCGAGGGCAAGCGGGTTGTGATGATCGATGATTCAATTGTGCGCGGAACGACGTCACGCAAGATCGTCGACATGCTGCGGGCAGCTGGGGCAGAGGAAGTGCACATGCGCATAGGAACGCCGCCAATCGTTTCCCCGTGTTATCTGGGGATCGACATGCCGACGTACGGCGAGCTTATTGCCGCCCGTAAAAGTGTCGACGGCGTAAAACTGATGATCGGCGTTGATTCACTGAAGTACATCTCACTCGCTGGCCTCATCGACTCTATCGGCCTCCCCCGTGAGAAGCTCTGTCTGGGCTGTCTGACCGGCATGTATCCCATCGAACGACCTCTTGAACGGGCGATGCAGCTGAAACTCGACGCGTTCGCCAACACCGTAAAGAAGAAAGTTGACGGCGTGCCTGCTTCTCCACTACAATCTCCTTAGGCGGCCTTCGGATGTGTGTGCAGCGCCCAAGCCGGTGAGTGTTCGGCGTTTCTAGCTGCTGGCGAACTCGTCTAAAGCGTACTCGCTCAGAGCTCGTTTCCCGATCACCATTTCAAACTCGATTGGCGTCAGCATCGGGGCTTTAAAGCGAGCTGCGTCATCTATAGTGACGCGGGGGCAGGCGGTGTTGACGTACGCTTCTGCGGAAAACTGGTACAGCGTCCACGGAGTCAATTCGTTTATCGTAACTGTGTACGCGTCGTAGCCGCGCTCTGTGGCTTGTTCTGCGAGTTCTAAGGCAAGGTCAAAGCGCCGTTGTCCCATCTTTGTGCCAGCGAGAACGCAAAATGTCCGTGCGTCGAGTGCCTTCGTGATGAGGGCGTACCGTCGCTTCATAATGAGGCTTACGTCAGGAATGAAGGTTCTATGCAGAAACGGATCAGCGGCGATGACCCGCTTGCCAGTTGCTAGCGCCACGCCGAGAGCGTGAAAGGCGCCGCCTCCAATATAGAGATACTCGTCAACGTCAATCGCACGGGCAGATGAAAAGTTACAGCCTAAGACCTGGCCGGGGTATTTGATTCTCCCATCACCGGAACCGATGCGACTCTGAAGCCCAGCTGAAGTGAGGCAATGGTGGACTGAGCCCAACGTGTGGACGTGTTGAACGTTTGTTACGAGACCGACCCGTGGGCCTTTGATAAGTCCGAGCGCATCATTCACGACTGGAATGACGTCGACATCGCTCCGCATCTCCACAAAATGTACTCTTTGAGCTGCGAGTTCAGGAATCTCCGCGTGACCAAAATGAACCAGCAAGTCCGCGTCTGCGTTACAGTCAAGATCGCACGCGCCGTAGCACGGGTCGCCTGAGAGTAACACGGTCACGTTGATGTGTTGTAGTATGCGCTTCGCTACGTCAGGCCCGTAACGCTTCAATCCTTCAGGAAATTGAAGCCGTATGACACGGGCCTTTGTCTCCTCAACAAGTTTAGCTATTCGCGGAATTTCAAAGTCCATTTCTAAACTTCGTCGGTCGAACGCTTTGTCGGCACTGGCGTACGACTACGGAGCAGCTTTTACGATTTCTCTTAAGTCGTCCACAAACTGTAGGATCGTCGCTTCATCGATATGGGGCATAATTACGAGTCGCAGTGCGCCACTCATAACCGATACGCGCCAGCCGCGTGCCGTGAGTCGTAGTGCGACCCGCTGTAGGTTAGGCAACTTGAAGGCGACGATGTTCATCACAGGCGTGACTACGGGATAGACCCCAAATTCCGCAGCTCTTTCAACACAGAGATTGGTCAGCCGCACGCATTCACGCACAACGTCTCTATATCCGTCGAACCCAAGATGCTCGAGCACGGCTAGCGTCGCCGCTACCGAGGCGCCGCCTCGTGTGCCCGTCATGGACCGTTCTACTGAGTAAAACGTGTTCGTACTCAGGGCGTCGAAATCAGTTGGTTCCTTGAATAAAAGCCCGCCTGACGGTATTGTGCTCATGCCCATTTTGTGCGGATCGACGGCGATGGACCGCACGCCTTCCACTCGGAAGTCAAAACGGTACTTTTTTTCAAGGAATGGCAGAACGAGGCCCCCAAACGCGGCATCAACGTGCAGAAAGGCACCGTTCTCTAGTGCGACGCGTGCTAAGGCCGGAATCGGGTCAACAACGCCGAAAGCCGTAGAACCGGCGATGCCGACGACGCACGCGGTGTTCTCGTCAACGAGCTCTTCGACAGAGCTGGCGTCAACGGCATAGCTCTCGTCGAGCCGCGCTTGACGCACCTCTACTCCGGTAAAGTCTCGGGCCTTCTCAAACGACTGATGTGCGGACTCAGGAACAACAATGTTTGGTTTTAGCACCCCGCAGATCAGCTTGCTTGCTCGGACCGCCTGTATGTTCGACTCGGTGCCGCCTGAAGTGATGTACCCGACGGCGTCAGCAGCGCCGAGGAAAGATCCGAGGATGGCAATGGCGCGCCGTTCGAGCGCGGCCATTTCAGGGAACAGGTTGGGATCGCCGAGGTTCGTGTGGATGTGGTCGATATGTGCCCGGACGGCGGCTGGGTGCGGGTATGTGCACATAGAACTGAGGACTCGCTCGTAGCCTCTGTTCAACCGCATTAGTTCCCTGGTATCGTGCATTGCTAAGTTATCCACTGAACGAAGCGGCCTTAGTCTTCGTTCGTCACATCTCGTGAAGCCTCAAGGATGATGCGCATCTCGGTTCGCGCTACGGCTTCCCTGACGCGTTCGACTGCGTCAATGTTGGACGAAATGCTGCTAATGCCCATACGCACTAGTTTTTCCGCCATTTTCGGATTTGAGCCTGCCTGGCCGCATATTGATGTGACAACGCCCGCTTTGTTGCAGCACTGAATTACGTAGTCCATCAGCTTCAGCACGGCGGGATGCTGCTCGTTGTAGAGGGCGGCAACGTTTTCGTTGTTACGATCGACTGCGAGCGTATATTGAGTGAGATCATTCGTCCCGAACGAGACGAAATCGATTCCCTCGGCGATCAGGTCCTCAATAATGAGCGCCGATGCGGGAATCTCGATCATGATACCGACGTCCACCTGTTCAAAATCAATGCCTATTTCAGCGATGGTCTCTTTCGCTGCTCGCACTTCGTCCTGGTG
>DASPOC010000137.1:0-5621 GCA_035626195.1 Bathyarchaeia archaeon
CGTAGGTTGCAAACGGCTGCGACTCTGCGCTGAGCGACCCGGACGTTAGTTGCGCCTGGTACGGTCTCGCGAGCTGGTTGATGGGTGCCGCACTAAGCGTTGCATTCGGCGACTGTACGGCAGTCTGATGATCCTTGTAGATGTCCATCCACATGAGGGGATAGCCGTAGACGTACGCTGCTGCGGCGATCTGCCGTGCCTCCGCCGGCGTGGGCGAACCGGCCGTGGTGGGAATCGTGATCCCGTCGATCGTTTGGTTGGTAGAGGCGTTCTGGGTGGTTATACACCCAGCGCCGCTGATCACTATAATTACAATAACAAGGATGCTCAGCATCCAGAATGGTTTCACACAGATTTAGTGCTGCGTCTCTGTTTAAATTGATTGCGATATGACGTTGTCCTTTTCTCTCCTTTTGTCCACACCCAAAAAGAAACCAATGCCACAAGTTTTTTGGCTCATCTTATATCACGAATAAAAACGGCAAAACGGCGGCGTGACAGCTTAAGCGTTGTCATTTGGCGGCGCCCTCAATTAAGGCAGTTGCTTCAATCGATTAGGTACACCTAAAAAAAGTCTCCGGTAAACGAAAGAAGCTTCTCCGCTTTATGATGCCGCGCAATGCCGGCAAGTGACGAGTCACAGTAACAAAACTTAATTGTTGCGGCACCCATGGAGGCAGCGGAGGAATGCTATGAACGCCGTTTTTGAGAACATCTATTTAAGGAGGTCTGTGAGGGATTACAAGCCGAATGACGTGCCTGATGACATTATTCGAGAACTGATCAAAGCGGGCACGTATGCGCCCTATGCGCCGTATCCCACGAGGGACCAACCGCGCAGGTTCGTGGTCATCAAGAACAGGCAGATGATTGAGAGGCTATCCGAGCGAGCGAAAAAATTGTGGCTAGACATCGGCACGAGTTCAGCCCCCTCGATTACGCGGCCAGAGAACGTTATGAAAGCGCTGAAAATGCCGGAATTTAACATCTTCTACAATGCTCCGGTGCTCATCCTCATGTTCGCGATGCCGCATCCGTACACTTCGCATGAGTACGATTGCGCGGCCGCGGCCGAGAACATGCTGATCGCTGCGCGGTCACTTGGCATCGCCAGCTGTTGGATAGGGTTGGGCATGCCGCTGGGCTCTGATCAGAAGACGCTGGCAGAGCTGAACGTGCCGCAAGGGTACCGTTTAATGGTGCCGCTCATTTTCGGCTATCCAGCGAAAGATACCGAGACGCCGCCGCCACGCGACGGAGAGGTCGTATTCAAGTGGGTGCCGTGAATCGCGCCCAAAAGAAGAGCAATCATACAGAAAACGTAATTTTGACGCTCAGTCGTGCAGAGACGATGAAGCCGAAGAAAAGCTTTTAAAGAAGTGCTCGTCTAGCGGGAGGCGTACCCGTACCTCTGCATGAACCGGATGCCTTACCCTCTCGCGAAGCTAATACTCAAATGCAGCATGGCATACGTGCGCATCGTCTTCGATCGTCGTTTGACTCCCTTTTTTTATCCGCACATTTGCGAAAAAAAAACGCACATTTTGTCAAATGGCGGGGACCGCGTACGTAATGAGTGTAAACGTGACGAGGCCATTCGAACGGCCAAATCGCTGCTTCATGAGGTCAATCTTGATGGCCGGATCGGGAATCCTCGACAGCAACCGCGGCTCTGTTGGAAGCCCGATTACCCGTGCAACGGGGTACTTGCTCCCACATCCCTAGAAAGACGCCCGATATGGTTTCCTTTTGGCGAAATGAAAAGCGCTCCGGTAAGCGGATGAAGGGCACAAGGTGGCTTGGTGGTGTCGTTTATATTATGCAGCCGCCGTGGCGTCGTGCGGGGTGATTGCCGGCCGCATAAACGAGATGACCGCGGCCAACGCAGATATGGCCGCTGACACGAGAAATGCCTGGTGCATGCCGAGTTCAAAGGCTGCCAAGACCAGTGGATCGCTGCTCAACCCCCCGCCGTACAGAAAGACGTGGTACAACACCGCTACGGGAAGTGTGCTAAGGACGAGAGGAAACGCGATTGCGATGGCGAGCATCTGACCGGTATTCTGGACCATCGTCCGGATACCAGACGCCGCGCCGCGCTCGTTCGGCTCTACGGCGCTCATCGCCGCGTTCGTATTTGGCGACCAAAAGATGCCCGATCCAGCCCCTATGAGCGCCATTAAGAGGGCCAGCACCCAATAAGGCGTCGTGCTCACGATCGTGGCCATCCAGATGAGCGCCACGGCGTCGATAAGGAGTCCGCCGGTGGCGAGGTACCGCGCCCCATAGCGGTCAGAGAGGCGCCCTGAAATCGGCGCGGTGACCAGGAGCGCGGCACCAAAAGGCGTCATGAGAATGCCTGTTGTGAGGGGGTCAAGTCCGTAGGGCCCCTGAAAGAAGAAGATGAGGACGAAGAGCACGGCACCGCGAGCCAGGCCACTGAGCCCACTCGCTGCGGTGGCGTACGTGAAGACGCGGTTCGAGAGGAGGTGAATGTTCAGCATCGGCTGACGGACGCGTCCTTCCACGAAGATGAACGCCGCGAACGAGACCACGGTTACCACGCACAGGACGTACACGACCCACATGCCGGTGATGGGAAACGCATAGAGCGACACAGCGAGCAGGAGTGCTGTCAGCCCGGTCGTAAACGTAATGGCTCCGGCCCAGTCAAAAATCTGATCCGCGAGCGGAACGACCGGTTCTCTGAGCCTCCACACCCCCCAAATCGTGCCGAAAATGCCGATGGGCACGTTCACGAGAAACACGAGCCGCCACGAAATTGCGGTAAGCACGCCGCCAACGAGCGGGCCGAGGAGGAACCCCGCGGAAAACGCGACCCCGTTCACGCCGAGGGCGAAGCCGATGTTCCCCTTGCGAAAGGCGTCGGTGACGATCACAACGCTGTTGGTCATGAGCAGTGCGCCGCCGACTCCCTGTATCATGCGGTACACCAACAAGTCAACGCCGTGGAACTGCGGGAGCGACAGCCCGCAGAGCAGCGACCCGACGGTGAAAATGACAAAGCCGATGTTGTAGAGGTTCTTACGTCCCAGTATGTCCGCGAGCCTGCCCACCACGGGTACAATGGCCGCGACGATAAGCAGGTACCCCAAGAGTACCCACATCATGGTGATAAAACTCGCCTGCAGGTCCGCTAAGATGGTGGGCAGCGCGATGATCACGGCGGACCCATCGATCGACGCCATCAACACGCCAATGGTCGTTACGGAAAGCGCAATCCACTCGTAGCCGATGCGCGAATGAGCGTTCTCCTCGAGTGTCATTTTGTGTCCTTCAGACTTCTTTGAGTATTTCGTTTACAGCTCGAATCTCGCGATCTCGCAACCAAGCGGCCGTTAAAGAAGAGTCGTAAGCCTCTATGTGGTGATGGGAAAGAACAGTATTGAGGCTTGCCGCGGTACGCACACCAGCGAGCACTCATGAGGGAATGTTGTCGATTTTATCTGATGCATAACGTTAGAACATTGGAATGAAAAGGAAAGCCGCCTGCGATTCTTAGGGCTATATGAGCAATCTTCTGGGGATGTTTTGCGTAGGTTTGTGGAGAATGGTATTATATAAAAAACACTCGCTAGCGCATCTTTACAGCTATGGTTAGTCCGTCGCCTATTGGTAGTATCGTACTCTCTAAAAAGCAGTTATCGGCAACCATTTCATTAAACTTTTGTATGGCTGCAACGGAACGAGTCCGCCTGCTATCCAGCCCCATAACAGGAAACAGCGTGTCTTCTGCCAAAAGGAGTCCGCCAAGTCTTAAAAGACGAACGCAATCGTCAAATAACAAAGGGTACAGCTCTTTATCACCAACATCTTGAAATATTAAATCAAAGTGTTCTCGAATTCGCGGAACTATTTCGCGTGCATCACCAACTTTCACTTCAATGTTCCGTGCAACCCCAGCACGTTCAAAATGCTTCATCGCTTGCTGTGCAACGTGTTGCTCGTACTCAATAGTGAGGATTTTGCCGCCATATCCTTTCACAGCCTTAGCTATTGATACGGTTGAATATCCTATGCTAGTTCCAATTTCTAAAATCCTTCGTGCGCGCGTCAGTTGAGTTAGGACATAAAGCATCCTCGACACGTCATCATCGACTACGGTTCCGAATTCCTGTAACTCCGTGACTTCAAGGTACCTTTTTTTACTGAGCCCCTTTTTTTCATATAAAGCGTCAATGTACGAAGTTGCTTTTTCTAAATCCATGGTCACCCATTACTCATAAACCATTATTTTCTTCTCTATCTTATGCCGAGGGGCTGTTAAACGCGGGTTTACAGATGCAGCCCGATTGCCATTTTTGGATTGATTTTTTGATTTTAGACTAGGTGAGAATAATGGCGTGCGCAGGTGCACACAACCGGTCCGCGCGGCACGCGCCAATGGAAGACCGATGCGAGCAACATGGACACGGGACCTGCGGGTGAAGTGTAAGTCACTTTTCCTCTGCGCGGCCTTGTCTCTCGAGAACCGAGCCCGGGATAAGATGCGTGCTTAAATACTCGCGATCCTGCTTTCTCCGCACGCAGTGCTTCAGTCTTTCTCCGCACGCAGTGCTTCAGTGAGACACGAAAAAAGCGCATTTAGCTAGTGAACACGGCGATAGTAAATCAATGTTGGGATTCGCATCGCCTTCTAAATCCAAAAATAACTAGTATATACTACTTATACGCTCTTTAGGCGCATCCGAAAAAGAGAAGTGACGTGACACATGCTAGTTGTTTATTTTTCGATTTAACCCCGGGCAAGATCGGGGTCCATCCGGGTAATTGTTAGCTAAAAGGAGAGCGAAAGCATGGTCGGTGCTATAACAAGACGCACCTAAGGCTGTTAACCGCCCCACTCACTTCTACAAGAAGACTTATTTGGACCAAGCACCGGCCCGTAAAACGGGGGCGTTCACAGCCTTAGAATTGCTAAAGCGAGGCATTCCATAGGTATAGCTAAAACCTATTTGAAGGTTTATTGCAAATTTACCGTTGCGGCGGGTTCGGGCTTTGCATCCCCGTTCGGAGAGCACAAAATAGTGTCAGTTTCTCTCGCTAGCTAAGCACCGCTTTAGAGCACTCTGTGCCCTATCACATCGCGCTTGCCAGCACAGTACGTCTCTTTTCGCTTTGCGTAGGTCAGCCCAGTCATATAAGTTCGTGATACAACGTTCTATCTCGTAGAGCGCCTTCTCCGATTGCATCAGCTCGCAGTCGTGCTTCGTTTCTTTCGAGCTGAGCAATAGATAATGTCTGACTTTCTGGTTACAGTCCACGACGACTCCTTAAAATAAGCAAGTATGGTGCCGGTGGATGTTACAAAGACGCGTAACAAAAGCAGCGTTGGCAGGTCCTCAGCACATCTTGGTTCGGTAAAAAACTAACCGACGTAGGCAAACTAGTCTCTGATAATAAAGGCGGTATTCCTTACAATACGGCACCCGCTCTTTATCGCCGCGCAGCCTACAAAGCGCGTACCTCTCATACCGCCGACAATTCATCATATATGCATTGCAAGAAACGGCAGCGTAAGAGGTCTACCTGGCAGTGGGAAACCAACTGGTCACCTGCGAATGCCAAGATGATCACATTACTCCGGGAATCACGTATGC
>DASPOC010000138.1:0-20519 GCA_035626195.1 Bathyarchaeia archaeon
CAGTATGAGTACTGGATGGATAAGGGCTGGATGTGATTGCCTCATCACGCTTGGCCTGCGCAGAGCAGCAGAATGAAGAAATAGCAGATAGGCGTTTGGCACGCTTAAGGCACGTATTCCGAACGTTTGATTATGGACAGCAACGGCGCGAAGCCGTCCTATGGATCCAAAAGAGAGATAAGGAGTGAAGCTCTACTCTACGTCGGCGATGCAAAGATAGGTAAGCTAGCCGGAAAAGTGCGACAACCTCGCGAGTCTGGCTAAAAAGCACGCCCAACCTGCTAGGGAAGAAGGCCTAGTCTTTGAGGTCAACAAAGACGGGCAAACAGGATTCCTTATTTCGACAAGGTGGTTTAAACTCGTCCACAGAAGGTTTAAAGCGTAGTGAGGAATCTGACTCCATAAACAGGAGGACACGTACGGACTATACGCCTTTCGAGGCTGTGCCGAGGTGGGGTAGCTTGGTTATCCTATGGCCCTGTGGAGGCCACGACGCGGGTTCGAATCTCGCCCTCGGCCCTTTGTTTTTTTGATTTCGTGAGCAGCGTAGCTGCCGCCTTGTAAAATACCTTTTTTTCTGAGATCTTGGATTTTAGATTCAAGGGTGGAGAGGCTTGTCTCGTCTTGAGCCCCATCAAAAGTTGTGCAACAGTTGCCGACTGTATGGTCAATCCCACGAGAAACGCTAGTTTTCCATCGTGTGCTGTTTGATAAGTGGCTGCTGTCTCCCCCGTTCTTAGTATAAAAGCCTAGGCGAGCCATGTAGCTCCGCTCTCTCCACAGCTGCGGTGAGTTGGACGTCGCCGGCGGCATTGCTATTCAGTGTGTGGTTCTCCTGAAGGCTAGACTTGGATAAACCAGTGGAGGCTTGTGAGAACTGAGGCGGCTGTGACGATGATGCCGATTACTGAAATAACGTTTTTCCGACGCCGCGGTTCTGTCTACGTGCACGTCGTGTGTGTAGGCAAAGATCAACTCCCGGGCAAATGCGTCCCGTGCCTTCCGTGCACGAGTGGCGGGCACCGATTACAAGAGGAGGTGAAGTCTCTGAGTGCCACCCGTCGGGAATGAGCAAGTCCAAATGCCTTTGAGGGTCGCGGAGGCGTCTAAAATGGCGCATCCCTTCTCACCGTCAACGGTCGCTCCGGCTGCGTGGAGCTCGACCTCATAGTGTGCCCTCGGTAAAGCCGCGTTCAAAGTGGGCGGGTCGCGTACAGATGACATCACGTCTCGAGCGGCCGCAAGATTGAAGTCTATCATCACTGAGTGCGTTTGACCGGCACGGACTTTGATAGGCAGAACGCCAATGCTCGCGTCGAGCAGCCCGTGCAGCGCGGGCTCATCGAGAGCGATCGCGGCCACGCTGCTCTGCGTCAAGACCCGGTTGCCCAGTAGGAAACACACGAGGGCAGAAAGCAGCAACGCCGCCTCCGGCACCAAACTGGTCTCTAGGATGGCAAATTGGTCGGTGTATGTCGTTGCTGCTCTCAACCACGTAAGAATGGGAATCGCGTAGACAAGCAGAAAAACCACGAGCCGTCTACGCGCGTCTTTTACGAGCGTGCGCCTTTCCGCCGCCACGTCTGATTCGAGACTAGCGTCAGGGTGATTGACCGACAGCACGATAAAATGCGTTTTTTTGACTAGGGAAGAAAACACCACAGCGACGATCAAGAAGAAGACGCTAAACAATACATAGGCGATAGCAACTATCAGCTGCTGCAAATGCCGATCCTGCAAAGGCAGATCGATAATATGGGCTGGGCAGATCGATAATATGGGCTGAGGAAAGCATAAAGGAGATGTGGAAAATGATCGACAATCCGACCGGCAGCATCGCCAATCCGACCGTTAGCAGCATGAGGTCTCCTCGCACCCTTTTTCGCACTTGATCGATCGAACCTTCGATATGTTCGACGTGCCGCGTGAGCGCGCTACTGCCTTCCTGAAAGCACCGATTGCGTAACACACGCCGTCGCTACAGGCGACCCTTCTTTCAAATATTCGATGTATGAGGGTATACCGGTCGATAACACGAACATGTAAATCCATGACCAGGGAGTGGCGGGATCGTAAACAGTGGAAACAACAGCGAATCCGAAGTAGACTGCGGCGCCAGCGACGCCACAAAGGGGGCCCCAGCGCAAACGCGACGCAGTTTCACCACGCCAGTAATGCGTGACAATACCGGCAATCGCGAGCGCGTACAAGATGGCGACCAAGCACAGCAGCGCCAACCCGACAATTCCAGTGGTAGAGCTAGGAAGCACTCCGGGAAGCGTCCGACGATGGTGAGGGATATAAGAGCCACCCACAGCGTGAGCCAGATAAGCAGAACGATGGTGAACGCGTCCATCTTCTTTCGCATGATATCTAACCTGGCAGAGATGCCGCGTGCAGGTTAAGCGTCCGGCGTCTGTGCACCTTTCAGCATCTCGCAGCGCGAAAGACTATGAACTGTACGCGTAAATGTAGTAAAGTTTGTGCCTCTCCTCTGAGGACGTTTTGCTCCGCGATAAGCTGCACCTGATTCGCTAAAAAGACTTCCCTTGGGCTATGTGGTTTGATAATCTGATTTTGGCTTATATATTTAAAAAGCCGCCGTGCAACCGCCCTATGCTCGGTTTGTTCAGGATGTAACTCTTATTGACTTTATCAGGCACCGCAAAGTTTAACTTTTAAGAGGGTTAGTAATTAAGGGATAAATATGTCTGATGAGAACATAGAGTTAAAACCACAACTAGTTTGGGTGATACCTCCACCTGAGAGTGATAAGACAGCAGTTTTCAAGGACATTGGCGATAATGCTAAGCTTACGCCTCAGTTAAGCGATAAACTTGATGCTCTAGCCAAAGAATTATCTGAGAAAGGGGAGAGCGCTCATAATATTAGCTGCTATTATGTATGCCCATATTATGATTATGTGGAGAGCTGGTAGCAGATTATAAATAGCGCTCCGCTTGCACCTTCGTGACCTCATCCATTCTGTAGGCAGTTTTACCGCCTGCCGCAATCTCCTCTAGAAGATCGTCCATAAAACCGGTCTCGCGCACCAGATGAGCATCTTGATGGATTATGGCGCGTGTCGTCCGATTTCGGGCGGACAGCGCTACCACCTTGTTTCTTGCGAAATCGGTAAGGCGTGATATTAGGTGCCATTATGGCGCGTGTCGTCCGATTTCGGGCGGACGTTGCCATTACTTGGTTAGTTGCAAGATCGGTTGATTGATTAGAGCCGCATTGACTGAGATGGTTGTGTATGGAATTGTGCGTCCGTCTATAAGCATCTAGCAGCAGACGTGACTTTGTTATAAAGCTTCCGTGAGGTGAAACTTCGAGACTAAGCTTGTTTTATGGAGAAAAATGCTAAAAGAATCTCACTTTAATTTTTGGGTTGATAAGGGAAATAAATCATACGTCTTTAACGGAGTGAGCGGCTCACTTCTATGTTTGCCCAAAGAGCTTCGTGGACATCTGAAACAGTTCCTTCAGAACGATCCGACGGGTGACTGCAGTCTTGAACTCCTTAAGAATATGGTATACGGAAGGATGCTCGTACCAGACGACGAAGATGAGATAGCGCTACTCAAACGAAGATTTGAGGCAGAACGTACTAACTATGCTTCTCTCGCTCTTACTATCCTTCCAACTCTTAGCTGTAACTTTAATTGTCTCTATTGCTATGAAAATAAACGCTCGCAGTTCATGGCGAAAGATGTGGAACTTGCACTACTCGCTTTCTTAGAAAACCGGTTGGCTAAGCTCGCGACATTTTTTGTTTCTTGGTATGGGGGTGAACCTCTATTACGAAAAGAGCAATTATTCCGTTTATCTAATGCTTTCATCAAGCGGTGCGATGATTTTAGTATCAAGTACTCATCACACATCATAACTAATGGCTATCTCCTTGACGAGCAAACATGTACGCGCCTCCGTGATTGCAAGGTGGCAAACGCGCAAATTACGTTAGATGGCCCACCAGCTATCCATAATCGTATGAGGCCGCTTGCGAAAGGAGGTGACACATTTTGGCCCATAGTAGAAAACATCCGCCACGCTGTCGATTATATGAACATTTGTGTTCGCGTAAACTTCGACAAAAACAACTTGTATCACGCGGAAGACTTAATGCGGATTTTAGCAGACGAGGGTTTCTCACATAAAATACGTCTTAGTCCGGGAAAAATTCTCACCACTGACGCTGGGAGGAGCTATTATTCGAGAAAACAGGAACATTGCTTACTGACAGACAAAGAGTTTTCAGACGCGCGACAAAACTTTGATTCATTGGCGGCTGACTACGGGTTTCCTACTTCCTTATCGCTAACGCCTCTAGGAGTGTACTGTAGTGCTCCACGCCTAAACGAGTGTGTTGTAGGTCCCGGCGGCGAGTTATACAAATGCTGGATATCAGTTGGAGATTCCCGCGAGACGGTTGGCACCCTCTGGAATTACCAAAAAACCGACAAAAACTTACGGAAATGGACTCAACACACTCCTTTTCGACACAAAAATTGCCTTAAATGTCTCATTCTTCCCGTATGTATGGGCGGATGCGCTCATAGTGCTCAGGATCCAGTCAAACAAGAAAGTGAATGCGATGCTTTTCGGCGTGCTTACCAAGAGCAGATAACCGGCCTGATACGCGACAGTTAAAATGAAACAGGGATATTAATGAAGCTTACGCCTCAGTACGATAAGAGCGCATCACGCGAAAGCCGGATACGACTACCCCACCATTCATCTTCTGCCTGCATTGTCGCGGGTGATAAGGTTATCGACGCGCATATAACCAAACGATGCACCGCGGCAGGCTTGCTTTTCTTGTCGTTGTTTCGCAAAGTGGGAACGCCTCTGAGGGCCGCTGTGACCCGTTTCTTCACATGGCGGAGGTCGCCGGTTCGAATCCGGTCACGCCCATCATTTTTTCGGCTTCTTCTGACAAAAGCGGCACACAAACCTATCAGAATCTAGTTGCAACTAGTTGCAACACTTCATCGTAGCATATCACAGCACCAGCGTGCAATGATCACGCACTTTGCATAGCACATTTTGGACTGTATACGAAAGCGATATCGCTCACCGCTTGTGAAGCATTTGAATAGCTGCTGATTTAAGAATGATGTGAAAAGGGCAAAGGAATGGCAAAAAGCACGAAATCACAAGCGTTATAGTGCGAAGATCGTTTAGCGAGTATACGACCGACCTGCCACATAAAAGGAAGAGTTTGTACGTTCAGAACGTCAAATGAACTAAAGCACGTCGCTGACGTGAAAGTCGGGAGGGTAAGAGGCAACAGCAAATGGTACCCCCAGCTCCGTCTGCCGAGTCAATAGCAGGTCTTGTGGGTCAGAGAGCTAGTGTTTATGAGGCAACCGGTAGTGAAGGCGATATCGCTGTTGTTATTCGCTTCGGTGTTAACAAAAATCAATTGGCACATAGCGGGGTTTCTAAGCTTGGAGAGACTTATGAAACGAGAGACTCCGCTGTGCATGGTAAGCCTTGTGGAGGCCACGACGCGGGTTCGAATCTCGCCCTCGGCCTTTTATTTTCTTTTTTGGGCTTCAGCTTCGCTCTCGTTTTTAACTTCTAAACGAGCAGTGTGCTCCATTCGCGAACTGACGCAAAAGCCGATTATATGGCTGAAAAAGGCGGCAGAATTGTTGTGGAACACATAAAAGGGGTCGTGAGCGTTTTAACAATGAGCACGTTATGCAACGGCGTCTTGACAAAGCGCCCACCTAAGTTACTTCTATCCTCGATGGTGGCCCATCAAACCCGCATCGGACATAAAGCAAAACATCTCTCCTGACAGCACGTGGACCCTTTCCATCAGCACGTAGTTACAGGACTTTAGATCTTGATGAGCGTAAACTATATTAGTTTAAACATACTCAACATACTAATGCAAGTGCAATCAGTGGTTGCACCAAAAGCAGGTGAAATAAAATGATGCATGAACAAAAAGAAGAAGGTAAGAAATCTGAGATGATGATGATGTTGTTTGATAAGCTCAGCGACAGTGAAAAGAAAGCGCTCATGTTGCGGAAGCTTGAGGGCAAGATCATGATGAAAGAAAGCAAGATTAAATTGCTACAGCACAAAGTGGAGACGCTGAAGACCATAAGGTCAATGATAGAAAAGATGTGAGGGGATCCTGTCCCTTCCCATCTTGTTATTTATTCTTATTTATGACGTAAACGAAACGGTGAGTTGTATGGATCATGATCGGGAGGGGGAAGGAATAGAAGAAGAAGAAAAAGCGATTCACTCTCCGGTGCTCGTCAAGGGGTATATGCGCCCTGACGGCACCTCGTATTACGTGGTCATCCCCAAAGAGATACGGACGATGCTCAACCTCAAGGGAGGGGAGTATTTTATAATGAAGGCGGTGCCAGGGAAAAGGGCGCTTAAGCTGAAGGTAGTGGAACTCGCTGATGAAGAGGAAGAAGGGCTGTAGTTACGTTCATTTCACCATTGATAATCATCCGGGTCTTGCCCGACGAGAGCTCCAAGAAGAGGTCAAAAGCCTGATAGCGGGCTTCAAAATGCGTGCTGGCAAGGTAGTTTAGAAACGCTGTTGCGAAGTTCAGCACCTTACGCGGCGCCCCGAAGTCATTGTACCTCCCTGCGAGAGATGCGCCCGAAGTGCATCGCACCGTTCCTTGCTTATCATGCCTCTGGCATTGTCCCAAAAGGTTCTGGAATTCCTCTTCATCCACGGGACAGACACTTTGCTTATACCGGCTCGCCGAAGTTCCGTATAATCAAATAATTCTTTTCTAGAGAATCTGAGCACCAGCGAAGCTAAGCCTCCGGTGTTTGTCGTTAGAGCATTCTCTAAGCCACCAGGCGGCGAGGTAGAGTCAGCTTTTGGACTATCAGAAAAGGAGCCTATTTTGTGGTTTATATTAAAATCAGGCAGCTTTGGGGGCCACGACGCGGGTTCGAATCTCGCCCTCGGCCTTTTCTTTCTTGCAACGGAGAGCGACCGAACGACGAATGAGCGTAAACTCGAGTGTAAACCTGAACGCTCCGTCGATATGTCGACCCTAGCGCTCCGTTTCACACGCGAGGATTTAGTTGGGTACCTTGGCTTGCGGACTGGTGGTCTGACGCGTGCCTCTATTCCGTGGCCCAAAAAGGCAGCAGGACTGCTGTGGGATACAACTAGAGGCTTTGTAAGCATGGCTACGTTGCGCCGCTTACGCGACTACGTCATTCAAAAATATACTGACTTGGATGCGAAGCGAAAAATTCTCAACTTTAGCAAAGCCTTCCTGCGCTATATGTCAAAGACTACATTCGATTCACGGTATGCTGCTTTCGACTTGTTTTTAGCTATCCCCAAGGCGGTGAAAGTGAGAAAGCACGTGACACAACGCATTGTCACGACTGAGGATATACAAAACGTTGTCGAAACTATTCGGAACTCGGAACTTCCGGAGCAACATCGCCGCAACTTCGAAGCGCTCGTTCTGTTTGGAGCATACACAGGACAGCGCCCATATGCGACTATCAGACAGCTTACCGCTGCGCAGTTCCACAGTGCTCTAGAGATGGAAAAGCCAGCCTGAGCGTTCGCACCGAACAAGACAAAATTAGGATGGAACACTACGTGCCCCTTCACCCACGTGTGGTGGAAGCAATAAAAGCCTGTAATCAGAGCGCGCTGGCAGGATGTTCGCCTTCGAGTCGTTTCGAAGATGGATTAAGAAGGTAGATATACCGTTAATAAGTGTTCCGAGCATTTCGTTCCTTCAGATCTGCGGAAGTTCGCAGAGCAGCACGGCGATGTGATCGGATGGGATCAGTCAAATCGTGCGTATATTATGACGCAGGGTGTGAGCAGTATCTATTGGAAGCGCTATAATCATCCGTTGCCGGAGCACGTGTATAACGTTTATATGAAAGTTTGGCGAGATGTTGACTTCACAACGTAAACTTAGCACAAAGCATCCTCTGCCGGAGCATATGTATGAAGTGTACACCAAGTATTGGGGAGGTGTGATTCTCGGCTGCGAAAACTGAGAGGTCAGCTAGCGGCAGATGCGGGCAGCGTTACCGTAAAGGTCGTGCCTTTACCCCTTTCACTCTCAAACGTGATCGTGCCGCCATGGGCGTCAATGATTCGCTTCGCCACTGCTAAGCCTAAGCCTGTGCCCTTCGCCTTGCCAGTTACGAGCGGCGTAAATAGTTTCTCTTCAATCTCTGCCGGGATTCCTACGCCCGTGTCTTTCACCTTGATAACTATTGCGTGGTCATACACTGAGCCGGCAATCGTGAGCGTCCCTCCCTCAGGCATCGCCTGCACCGCATTGAGGATCAGATTGGCGAAGGCACGGTGCATCAGGTGCCGGTCTGCCTCGAGGTGCACGCCATCAACGGATGTGGTGACCCAGACGCTCGTGTCGTGCGGCACCTGTGCGAGCACGTCCTCAACGAGATTGGAGAGGCTTATCCTCTCATGCTGGGGCTGAAGTGGTCTCGCATAGTCCTGAAGGTCACCGACGATCTTGTCCATGTAGAAGATCTGTTGCCCGATACGGTCAAAGCTTTCCGCGGCCTTTTCCCAGTCTTTCGCGTCGCGTTCTTCGGGAGGGGTCCGGTCAAACCGCATCTTCTGCAGGTCGATGAGATACTGAAGAGCCTGCAGCGGATTGCGGAGGTCGTGACCGATCATGGCAGCGGTCTCACCGACACTGGCCAAACGTTGTGCGTCGCCGAGTGCGTCTTCTACTGCCTTCTTTGCCGTGATATCGGCGTTAATCTCGAAGACGGCGGCCAGCGCTCCTTCGGCGTCAAGTTGAAGCGTCTGATGGCTTTCGACGGTAATGCGCCGGCCGTCCTTCGTTGAGTGCTCAAGCTCGCCTACCCATCCGCCGTTGGTGCGCAGGCTGTCGGATCTCTCCTCTAGAGGAACTGGATGCGTCGTGTGCAGGAGGGAGTAGACGATCTCGCCCCGCGCCTCGTCTGCATTCCAGCCATATAGACGTTCAGCTCCATGGTTCCAATAGGTGATGCGATCTTCGGGGTCACGGATGATGATAGCTTCGTTTGCAAGGTCGACCATGGCCATGGAGCGCTGCAGTTGTTCCTTCGACTCTACTAGCGAATCTTGAACCCGTTTGAGCTCGGTGATATCGTATCCCATCGTGAGGTGACCGATATGGTGGCCGTCACCGTCTGTGAGGGTCTTATTTACCCAATTGAACCAGAGACGTCGTCCGTCCTTGGTGATGTTTTCGTTGATGCTCACGCTGTGTTCATCCGGATGGGCAACAATATCACCAATGTATGGCGCCATTTCCCTTCCGGAACTCTCTGTTTCTGGAACGATGAGCATGACGTTTTTCCCGATCAGCTCATCTGGAGTGTAGCCGAGAGCGCGGGCGCCGTAGTCATTAACAAAGGTGATGGTGCCCTCGTTGTCGAGGGTGAAAATTGAGCTGTTGGCCGTCTCGACGAGGGTTCGGTACTGTTTCTCGCTCGCTTCAAGTGCTTCCTCGGCACGTTTGCGCTCGGTGATGTCAACGAACTGAAGGAGGTAGCCCTCGACGACAGTGCGTGCTAGGTTTACAAGGGGGAGCACATAGCAGTCGATCTGTCTTATGTCGTAGCGCGTGGTCGGATACAGACCCCCCTCTCTGATCGCCGGAAAGTCGCAGACCTGTTCGACGTGCAGTGCGTATCCTTCCCGCAACCGATCCAGATCTTCTTGAGGCACCTGTCTGTCTGAGAATAAGCTGCGGTGACTTATGTCTCCGACGTCGTGCACACCCAACAGCGTGGCAGCCGCGTTATTCATGCGAATGGGCAGCCCTTCGGCGTCATAGCGGATCTGAGCAATGCTTGACTTGTCAAAGAGCGTTCTGAATTCCTCTTCGCTTTGTGTAAGCTTGGCGGTGCGCTCCTCGACAAGGTCTTCGAGATGATCTGCGTAGTGTTTCAGTTGTGTTTCCATCTGCTTGCGCTCACTTATGTCGCGAGCCACGACATAGATCGCGGGCTTCCCTTCGTAGGTAATGGGCGCTCCTGAGAGCTCTATATCGACGGTGGTGCCGTCACGTGCAGTCATCTGAATCTCGATGAGGTCTAAACTCTCCCCGGTGCGGTAGATCTCCTGTACACGCTGCTCCATCAGCTCACGGTACTCAGGAGTGGAGATCTCGATGGCGCTCATGCCAATCAGCTCATCAGGCGAAGAAGCCTTCGTGATACGAGCAGCGGCTTCGTTGGCAAACCGTATGATGCCATTGCTGTGGATGATCACCCCGTCAAAGTTTCGCTCGATGAGCTTACGCGAGCGAGTCTCACTTTCCTTAAGTGCTTCTTTGACTACCAAACGTCCGATAACAGTTCCGGCTTCTTGCCCGACGGAGACTAGAAGCTCCACATCACTTTTGCTAAAGTGGTGCGCCTTCCGACTGTCTGCAAGTTGGTAAAAACCAATGACCTCGTGGCCCGACACCAGTGGGATGGTGGCCATGGATACCACCTTTTTGTTCATCCATTTGGCCTCAGGTGAGACGTCGGCCTGATAGTCCTCCGAGATCCACGGTGATCCAGCCATAACATGGGCAACGCGACGCTGCGTGATCGGGAGGCGTTGCGCCCACGTGCGCTGATCGGGGGTGTATCCGGAGACATATAGCGCGACAACCGCGTTGGATTCTCTCAAGAAGATGCCACCTGAGTCGAAATCGAGCATGTCCATTGTAGTATCGACCATCGCTGCGGCAGCCTGCTGGAGAGACTCAGCTCGGTTCCCTGTGATGATGATGTGTCTGAATGTTTCAGCCCGCTTTGCTTCAAGTCCCAAATTCTTCTCAATCGCCTTGCGGCGCAGCACATCCTCAACGATCGACCACCCACCTTCCTTCTTCATGATGGTTCCAACGTGGTTGCGCATGACGTCCGCGACGTCGGATCCGGTGCACTTTTGGAGGCTATAGGGGCATAGCGCGATGATGCGACGCTCAACAAACGCTCTGTTGACTGCTTCTTCATACCCAGTGAAGGCATTCCAGAGCCTTCGTTCGATCCAGAAGGTGTTTCCCGCAAGGCGTAGGCCCTCAAAGCCGTGCTCCAGTGCTTCGACTTCTTTGTCGATCCACCCCTGCAGCACGCGATCGGCGTCAAATGTTCCCTCTTTCATGTGCCAGTCGGTGAAGGGGAGCATCAACAGTTGCCCGCTTTTGATGAACGGATCGAGATTGCCAACGACTTCAGCGAGTGCTTCTCTGGCTGAGTCGAGTAGAAACGGCTCGGACGTGACCCACACACACGCTTCGTTGCTTCGAAGCCCCTCTGCGAAGTAGGGAACGAGGATGTCTCTTAGGTCGTCCTTTGTTTCATAAAGCACACAAAGGTGCGTGCCCCACGGGGTGTCGCCGACAAAATCCAACCCGAACCTAGGAATGGTGGCCACAGTCGTCCTCAAGTAGTTAGTACCATGACAAATGGCGACGCGCTGCTAAAAAAACTTTTGTGCCGTCCCGAGCGTTCATCGCTGCGGGCCAGTTTTTTGAAAAATGATCTACATTAAGCGGGTGCCGCCACCATCTCAAGATAAAATCAGGATGGAACACTATGTTCCGTTGCACCCGCAAGTCGTTGAAGCCATTCGACCACTGCTGGACGGGCGGCGGGATAACGAGCTGCTTTTCCAACACGGCTCATTTTGGATGCCGGTCAAACGAAGAAAATTCCCCTGTCAAGGTTCAAAGGGCACTTCGTGCTTGGTGACCTTCGCAAGTCTGCCGAGCAGCACGGCGACGTTATCGGCTGGGATCAGTCCAATCGTGCTTATATTATGACGCACGGCGTCTCTGGCGTTGATTGGGCTCACTATAAGCATCCGTTGCCAGGGCACGTGTATGACGTTTACATGAAATACTGGGGCGACGTGAATTTCCTAAACTGAGACTGTTCTCACTGCGATTTGTGTGAAGCATTGTCATTTGTGCTGCTCCTTGATTATAAGAAAAAAGGAGGAGCAGATGTGGTTACAGGTTCGTAACCACTGAATTAAAGTCGTCGTTATACGTTAGAGTCGTTGCTTTGGCACTTTGAGGAATTTCGCACGCTATCTGTCCAGTTGTTCTCTCTCCTGGATTCGTGTTTTGCACGCTGTTAAGTGCATCGGGTCGGTTGTAGGTATCAGAAGAGTACTGGTAGACAGTTCCATCTTTTTTGAGGCGTTTTCCAGTTTCTTAATTAGTGCAACGCGTTCGTGCGCAGCAGACCTTAAGCTATCATTTGCGCCTTAGATAAGCATTATGCAAATGAGGCAGGCAGCTGGGATAGCCCTGCGGACCGCCCCCTTTCGCCATCAGAATGCTGAGGAGCCGCCATTTTCAACCTGACGCGAAGGATCTGAGCAGTTATAGCGTCCAAAGAGCTTTTGAAGGCCTATGAGGTTATGACACAAGATTGTGGCTTTGATCATCTCGCTGCCGATATCCTCGTACGACAGCCGAAATTCTCGTTTTGTGTTAACGTGTTTTCCGATCTCGTCAAAATGACAATCCTTATTGCACAAAAGAGTAGTTTCGAGCAGTGAACCGTGGTTTGAATGATGGGGCGGGATACAGGAGGAATATATGAACGACGTTTTTGAGAACATCTACTCAAGAAGATCTGTGCGGAATTACAAGTCGACTGACGTGCCTGATGACATAATCAGGGAACTGATCAAAGCGGGCACGTATGCTCCTACTGCTATGAACAGGCAGCCGTGGAGGTTCGTGGTGATCAAAAATAAAGAGATGATCGCTCGGCTTTCTGAGCGTGCGAAAAAACTGTGGCTGGACGGGCTAGACAAGGTGGATGAAAGCTTTGATCCTCAAGTTAAGAGGCTCGCGAACGTCATGCAAAGGCCGGAATTCAATGTTTTCTACGGTGCTCCGGTGCTCATCCTCATTTTCGCGGGTGCTTCTTCGCATCAGGGAACCTTCGCCGAAGTTGAGAACATGTTTATCACAGATGACTGTGCCGCTGCTGCTGAGAACATGATGCTCGCAGCTCGATCCCTTGGCATCGGCAGCTGCTGGATAGGCTTTGGCATGCCTCTGGATTCTGATCAGGAAATTCGGCAGGAGCTAAACGTGCCCGACGGATATCGCCTCATGGCGCCGCTAATCTTCGGCTATCCTGTGAAAGATATCGAGATGGCGCCGCCACGCGAAGCGGATGTCATACTGAACTGGATAGCATGACCACTGAAACGGCCGAGTCAGACGACGGGAGTAACGAAAGGCAAGACTGGTAAAGAACACAAAACGATGCGTGAATTAGCCGTTTTGCATCGTAATTTTTGAGCAATCAAGTGTCTGAAACGCCATGAAACACCTCTCTGATTACCTCGAACCGGAGCAGGTGCACGCGATGCTCGACGCCGCACGCGTGAGCCGTCAGCGCGACTACCTTATCATCAAGACGCTGTGGGAGACGGGCATGCGGGCCTCGGAACTCCTCGCGCTCACGCCCTCAGACATCGACAAAAAGCGCGAGGTCATCACGATAACCAATGGCAAGGGCGGCAAGGAGAGAAGGGTTTTGGTCAAATCGGATACCGTGAAGGAGCTGTTTTCATATGCGTCGCAAAAAGGCTTACGAAACGGGGCCAAACTGTTCCCTCTAAAGCGACGGCAGCTCTATAACATCATCCGGAAGTACGGCGCCCTCGCAGGGGTGGCGGTACACCCGCACACGCTCCGTCACAGCTTTGCGATCAACCTTGTACGGCACAACACCGACATCCGGCGGGTGCAGATGCTGCTGGGGCATTCGAGTCTGAACATCACGTCTGTATATCTGCAGTTCAAGGAAAGTGATTTGAAGGCCGTGTACGATGCCGTACCTTTTTGAGCAGCTTTATTAAGACTGCATCATTTGACATGTTTTCCGACAATTGAAAGGATAAAATATCAATGGCTGAGTATAAAAAACAGCATTATGTGCCGCAGTTTTATCTCCGGCATTTCTCCGCAGACGGAGTGGGTCTCTTCCGCTATTCGCTAGCAAACGAGACTTCAGAACGACGCAACATCAAAAATACCTGTCAGTCTTTTAATTTTCACGGAAAAGGCGCGGCGGGTTGGACGTCGAAGCGGCAATATCTCAGGTGGAGGCAAAACACGCACCAATTGTTGCAGAAATTCTCCTCGGCAAAATCTTGCATTGATGTCCGGTCGGGAGGATTCTCAAAATACGCGGTTTCTCCTAGATATTTTTGTTCTTCTCACAGATAGACGAACGAAATTAGCAAAAAAAGAGACTGAAATTGTAGCTAACGCCCTGTTTGATGGCCTAAAGTCAGTGTGGGCTCAGAGTGAAGAGGCCAGAACAGAGGTGTAACACTAGCTGACCTTCGTAGCTATACACTACGCCGAGACACAGCTGGTCTCGAAGGCATCATAAATGCACTAGTTCCACCCTCAACAATCTCTGATTTATCGATTAAACTACTGATCAATGAGACTGACAGACCATTCATTACGTCCGATTCGCCCAGTATCTTTTTCAATTTCCTAAGATTGAAAGAGCTGAGTATGCGTGGTTGGCAGGCACCCGGTTTGATGATATTTGTGCCGCTGAGTGACGATTTTATGCTCGCTGTTCGATCAGCCCATGTATGAGCCTCACACAAACATTACAAGCGGTGACACGATTTTCTTAAAAAGAGGCAAAGATGTCGACGAACTGAACCGATTACAAATATTAAATGCAGTCCAGTATCTCATCTTCTCGAATCGTGATGACCAAAAGTATGTTTCGACACTCTTTGTGCCATTAAAAGGACGTCGCCGTTCAGCGCTGATCGTTACAGAGCAAGTGGAGCCTTTTGATGTGGGAGGTGAGCGCCACGATATTGAAACGATCGGTCGCACTGGAATAGACTATAAGCCTCACCTGTCTTTTTTTAAAATAAACAAAGCCTACGTCGAAGGTCGGAAGAGGGCATACGAAGAACATGTCGCCAAATTCGGATATAACCGGCCTTTTGTCAGGAATGAAGAGTTGTTGGCAATTCACGTGGCGATGGTCAGAGAGGTAATGAAAAATGTGTGCAAACCCCATAGATAGCAGTCACAGCCTAGCTTACGGCAAACTTCTTGAGCCTCTTCGCAGCGAACTTAGAAAACAGAAAAAATGCGCCGCTTTTGGGTCACCGCCAGCGCACAGGAGAGATCGCCATTTGGTGCTTTCCTTTGATTTATGGGGCCGGTTCAGAAGCCAAAGCAAAACGTCAACGGAGTAACGACATGGAAAGTGTCTTGCGGAGGGATAACTCTGAGAGCGTTATCAATCGACGCAAGATAGCGATTAGGCAAGGTCAAATCGCGAGTTCAGCTCTGCCGCGAGCCGCTCGCTGCGTCCGCGCTGCCCTCTCGACCGATAATATGCCCCAGAAAAAGGCGTTTGCTCAATGGGTTAACAGATATTTGCCGTACTTCCTTATCGGATTCCACAGTCTCTGCGTCCCTGAAATGTGAAACAAGAGCTTTCAAAGCTCCAAGATCATCTAGGCTAATCTGTGACTCCTCAAAGGTTTTGGTCTTCACTTCTTCGAGCAAACGACTAAGCAAGTCAGCTTCGCCGCCCGTCAAAACTAACGCCGTGGTGAGCATTTTCTCCCTCCTACTCGGTGCTAGTGACATGGACTGCATGACATATTGCATGTTCGCTTTGCTCTGATGCGGTTTCTAAAGTCTAAATAGCTTTTTTTCAACGCGCATAAACAACATATCAAAAACGAAAATAGCGTTGGACTCATCAACAAGCTGACCAATACTACCTGAAAGCACTGACTGGCGCCTGACCTAATAGACCGTTACTATTGGGATGCGGCTCAATTCAGCAAGCGAAGTACGAGTGACGCTATTACTGTCCAAAGGCTCGGTCTGCAACTTTCATTTCCAATGGGTGCTGCGACCTCCGCCGGCGAGTGGTTCGCTTCGACAAACGGCAGCACCGGGCGTGACTGGCCGACTCCTGCGGACTCTCCGTTGCCGCGGGTGGGCAGCCCCATGTAGTTCACCGCGTGGGTCAAGCGCTCTGCGCAGCGCCGGCAGTTCGGGTCGTTAGCGTAGGGGCAGCCGATGTGCTGGCCATAGTAACAAACGTTGTTGATCATAACGTTCCACCTCTACTCTAGCCTGCGCACAAAAGCGTGATAAGGCCGCGTGAGGCAGCGATTGCGTGGAAAAGCGTGACACGACGTGTGCTTGTAAAACTGTGACTGGATTTTGTGTCACAGAGCAGCGGAAATCTCGAATCAATCGGGGCGCTAAAATGGTGCTTATTCTGGGCTGCGATAGAAGTCGCAATAAACGGGAGTCCATCTTGATCTTGGCGATGTTTACACTTGGGATGTAGCTCGCAGTGTGCGCACGAGGTCACACACCTAAAACAAGATAGCGACCGCGCTAGGTAGCTGATCGATGCGTAGCCCGAAAGTGATGGCTTAGCACGAAAACTTTGCGTTGCTTTATCTTGTCAATATTGGCTTTTTTTTGCAAATTAAACGCTGCTGTGACGAGAGCTTGTAACAACAGCACTTATACCTTTAGAGCGCCTTTTTACTTGTTTCGAGCGGCGGTGCTAGCAACCGCCGCCTGTGTAAAAGGAGGCTAAAGATATGGCGAAGTTTCTAAACATGTGGCGTCTGAATCCGATAGCTATGTCACCTGACCCCGCTGAACGGGCGAAAATGGTTGAAATGATGTTCGCAATGGCCGACGCGCTGATGCAGAGCGGTCAGATTCTCGAATCTGGATTCTTCTCCGATGGAACGTCGGGATACGTAATCACTAAAGAAGAGACCAAAGACGCATTCATGCACACAGCGGCGTTATATCCGTGGATGATTAGTGAAGTGCGTGAAATCATATCCTACGAAACAGGGAAGGAGGGCATCAGAGGGGCGTTGAAGGCGCAAATGGAGGCGATGAAGCGGTAAGGTCTGTCAGCTTGGGAAGCTTTTGCTTCCCGAACTTTATTTCTCGTTTTTGGCGCTAAGCCCAGATAGAAGCGATAATTAACTTAAGCGTTACTCAGATAGGCAAGAACCGGATCACAACTCATACGTATAGCCGTATTCTCGACACTGATGTATCTGCACCTGAATCCGTTTGATGATTCGGCGCAACTGCTGACGTGCGCTGTCGGGTAGCCAGCTATCGTGCACGCGATCCCGCAGGTATTGATACGCTCCCCAACTGGTCGAGCACTTCCGAAAAAGTTTTTCGACGGCCATATCGGCAAAGTTGTTTTTGTAGTCCGCGATTTCAAGGATAAGCTCATCGACCTCTACGCAATCATTGTTCACGGAGGAAGATAGTGAGCATATCGGGTAATTTGTTAGCGAAAAGCAGAGCGAAAGTGTGATACAACTAAGGCTGTAACCGCCCCCGCTTACTTCTAAAAGGATTAAATTTTTTGACCAAGCATCGACCCATACAACAGGGGCAGTCACAGCCTTAGAACTTCTAAACCGAGGCATTTTATACGTATGACTAAAATCTATTTGAAACTTTATTACAACTTTCGTACGTTACAGCAGTTGTCCTACCCCCTTGTGATCTTCGCCGTAAGTCCGGCCGGACAGTCTTTGATATAACGCCGACGGCAGCACTCTTCGCAATAGGAAACGCGATTCCTCCGCTATCAGTTTCAAACCGGAGCCTTTATCGTCTCTTCTTATACGCTCTTAGGCGTTTAGCCTCTTATGAGGTAATGTACTTATAAAAAACGGCGTGATCAGTGCGCTTGTTGGGTCGCATCGCTGCCTGTAGCCCGATGCAGGGCAAAACGAGGAGGGAGGAATACGAATCCGCTAACAAGGATGTTAAAACGACCCATCAAGACGCCGCTCAAATATGCAGTGCCCTTCATTTTCATCGGCGCACTCGTTCTTGTATCAATGAGCGGGTGTTTATCGCGCACCAGCACGTCATCTTTGCCAACTGCGACAGCGGCGGCAGCGGACGGTACTGCTTCGAACTCAAGGATAAGCGTCACTGCCTCGTACGAAGGAGTGTACGTATCAGATAACCAGTTTATACAGCCTAAAGCCGGAAACAAATACGTTCAGATCTACGTAACCGTAACTAACGTCAACTTTCCCGATGAGATGATCGGGAATCAGTTCTACTTCAAACTGTTTGATTCTAAGAACGAGGGACACACTCCTACGACAGCGTCATTCGGGGAGGGTGGGCTGCAAAGCATCAGCAATTCAAATCCAGGACAAAAAACGGCGGGCACGTTGATCTTTGAGATCTCGCAGAGTGCCAACCCAGTACGTCTCAACTACAACGACTTTACCAACGACCTGACCCTCACCTTGGCCAACGTGCCCCCAGCTGTGGTACAGACGCCAACTGTGGCACAGACGCCATCTCAGCAGCCGTCAGGCACACTTCCCACACAGGCCTCTGTATCGGGGCCTACATTCGTCGTTCACGGCAACCAGCAACGTTCACGGCTTCACTTTATAGCATAACTGAGCACAGGAATGTCTGCGGTGCTGTGAACTACTATATAGACAACAGGGCCGCCGGAGGAACGTGGAATATTAATCCAGCCGGCTCGTGCTCAGCGTCTTCTGGAAGCTTAGTGCTCTTTGACGCTGACACGTCGAAGCTCTCGATTGGCACACACACTCTTAAAATCGACTTGTTAGGTAACAATGCTTATGGCCCTTCGCAATCCGCGACGACATTTACGGTGGGGGCTTCATCTACACAAACGGCTACGCCAGTCCCCACGCCCACGCCTACGCCATCGGTCACACCTAGACCTACGCCTACTACCGGAGTCTAACCCACTTTTATCTCTTTTTTCGATTTCAATTCCCTTAGAGCGCTCGGAGTTTTTATCCTTTTTTTTTCCACACGCGTAAACGCGGGTATGGTTGTTCACTAGCTCGGCGGTGAGCACGTCTATAAACCGTTTATCTCCTTACTTAATGGAGGGCAGCAAAAACAGTCTTCCTAAGATGTCTCTAAAATGTTAGCCCAAATTTGCACAAATTGTGCAAACGGATTCGCCTGTCGTAATCACGAAAGCAAGTTCTCCTCCGTGCTCTGTTTTGTAAACTGTTGCAATCTTTACGGTCAAGTCGTTGAACTCGCGTGGCAGCTTATGACTGGATATTTGTGAGAGGGATTTGAGCTGTGCGTGCCTATCTTGGTCGTGCAGATCGGTTGCACACGTCACTGGGGGTGCCATTCAAGCATAACCGCTGTGTTTCGCCGGAGCCGCATTCCTCGTGGCGAACGAGGTTCGAGTATGAAAGCTAAACTGACTATACGCCATCCGGGTGTACTCCATTTAACTACTAGATACGATAAAGTGTTAGGATTTAGCTTGTTTCGCAAATTCTTTATCTTTTGTTGTTTTTAGTTTTGGTTACGGTTATGTCATTTGACGAAAAGAACCCCCCCAAATATGCATTTGTAAAAAAAGCCCTATTAGTCCTCGGTAAAGCCCTAGTCGTCCTCGGTATTTTGCTCCCTGTCTTGCTGTTTGCCCCGTTGCTGTTCACGCATGGGGCAGTGGATACCCTCAAGTTCGACGGCCCCACCCAGCATTTGTTCGTGGCAATCTTCGGCCTAGCCGTTATCACGCTGCTCGCAGCGGTAATTAACTCCCATTATAGCGGCCATAAATTTCTGCACAATTTTACTGTCGTTATTGCGGTGGCAAGCATTATCATAAGTCTTCTTTTCGCGTCCTTTGTTTACGTTCCTCAGTTTAGCCGTACTGGCGACGTTCCGCCCCAGCTTATTCTCACTGGGTCAAACGGAAACGCGCCGGCAGTGGCATTAGTTTTCTATACTGAAAAACCAACCACTAATACATTCGTATTCGACAACAAGACTATTGCCGAGGCTACGCCCTCAAATCAGCATTGGTTCAATCTTGACGTCAAGCCTGGAACCAACCATACGTATTCGATAAATGGCCAACCTCCCGTCCATTTCGCGGTGCCTACGCCTGGCAAACTCAGGTTCGCAGCAGCAGGAGATTCGCACAGCGGCGGCGCTGGTGGCACCAACGACCCGCTGCTCACGCTGCTGCTTGGTTCCGGGGGTGTCGGCAACAGCCGTCCGGATCTCACTGCAAAAATGTACGGCATCATGAAGTCTGACGGTTATGACATGATATTCCATCTTGGCGATGCCACACAGTACGGGTTTTCAGATGCACATTGGAAAGACGCGTTCAGATTGGCTGCACCAACTACTGCAGCCATTCCCATTGACTACCTCCCTGGCAACCACGATACTATGTTCGGCGGCTTCGGGCTTTATAAAACGTACCTGTGCCAGAACGGCCAGGGCGAAAATACGTGCCTGATGAAGCACATACAGAACGGTAACATAGATATAATCACGCTGGATCTGGAGTGGGGTCTTCAGTGCTACACGCCAGAGCAACAACAATGGCTAGAGAAAGAGCTGGCTTCAGTGCCGCAAGACCACTGGCTCATAGTGATGAGCCATACG
>DASPOC010000139.1:0-9210 GCA_035626195.1 Bathyarchaeia archaeon
AATGCGCCCGATATCAAAGTCAAGCTTTTGGATAATGGGGAGCTCACCGGCATCTTATTCAAAGACAAGAACAACGGCGAAGAGAACTGTCTAAGCGGATTAAACATCAAAGGGGTCATCTACGAAGATGAAGACTCCTCCGTTGAGAGTATTTTGACCGCGCGCAAGGTGCTGGGAATTATCTACCAGAAGGGGACGTCTGCCGACCGCACAATCTTAAACCGTTCTAAACTGCGGGGCATTACGTACCAAGAGGCAGGAAGCACCGCACTGAAGCTGCTCGGCGGACCGCAGCTGAACGCACGGATCCTCAACGGCTCGAGAATTACTGGCGTTGTCTATCAGGAGAGCAAAGGAGTAACCGCGACGTCCTTGCGCGACGCAGTGTTAACGGGAGTACTGTACAGAGAGCAAGGCTCCAGTGAGGAAGGCGTCTTGACCAGTCTGAGGATCATTGGCATTATCTATCGAGATATAGTGCCCCCAAGTCGCGCAGCCCGCCGCGCACGGGCGGCGAAGGCGCCGGTAGGAAACGGATTTCGCAAGGTCGAGCGCTTATTGTTGTACCTCTTGCCGATCATTGGCATTCTCGGCCTCGTCGTGCCGTTGGCATTGCAACAATCTAATCTTACTCTACGCTCATACATCGCCGTTGCGTTAATCGTTGTGCCTGTGGCGTACCTACTCTACATCAGGTATCATAGTAGTGACCGGCCGACCGCCAACAGTTCGTGAAAGTGTTATCATGAAGGAATTGCGTGAAGTGAAAATTACGGGCATCATCTACCTGGACGAATTGACTGACGAAAAGAAGCTTTCCAGCGGGATGAACGTTCAGGTCAAACTCTTGGCCAACTCAAAAGTGGTTGGCGTCCTGTATCACGACGACGGTGCCGATGAGAGCATTGTGAGCGACTTAGAGCTCGACGGGCTCACCTATTGGACGACTGGCGAGGATGATGAGCGAATCCTCGACGCGTCGAAAATCATAGCCATACTGTACGGAGACCCTACCCCCCCCGGCACACGATCGCTGTGTGATATGCGGATCAAGGGTTTAATTTATCAAGAGGAGGGATCGGACGACGCTACGCTCTTTGCAGACTTCAGTGACGCCGTGCATATCGTGCCATGGCCGCAGGTAACCGGAGTTCTCTGTCGACAAAAGAACTCTCTCAAAAAGAGAATCTTTGAGAGTCCACGCCTTAGCGGCTTCTTGTATCAAGACGAGGGTCGTGAGGACGTAAATCTCGTAAGCGGGGTGCGGATATGTGGCGTTCTGTGCGAACAGGCTTGATAATCACGATTCTTGGACGGAGTCGCATCAATTGCGTTGACGGAAGAGGTGACACGTTCAATGGTAATTGCGCCGTTGGGCATAGGAAAAAACTCACCGGAGGGAGGCAAACACATGAAAATTGCCGTTTTTGTCAATACGCAAGCCGAGGTACATTTCTACAAGAATATCATAGCTGCGCTTGAGCGCGATGGCAATCAGGTCTTCGTGCTCGCGCGTGGCTATGGGGGGACCATCGAGCTGCTAAATGAGCTCAACATTCCTTTTTTCCTTTTCTCGGGCTCGTCGGACTCCGAGCCGGGGAAACTCACGTCGGTTCCCCATGATGTCGTGAACGCCTTTCGCTATCTCAAGGCGAAGAACATCGACTTGACCACGGGCTGCGGTACCTATTGCACCTTTACCGCCCATTTGCTCAAGGTTCCTGACATCACGTTTAGTGACAGCGAGAGCACGATCAATGCCGAGAGTTACGCGTTGTCTAACCTCACGTATGAGTTTACCGACGTTTTTGTGACGCCGTCATCGTTCGAACAAGAGCTGGGTCCAAAACACCTCAAAGTGGAGAGTTACAAAGAGCTCGCGTACCTCCATCCCGATTATTACACGCCCGACCCATCCGTTTTTGATCTCTTGGGCATCTCCAGGAGTCACGACTATAGTGTACTGAGGTTTACCGCGTTTGATAGCTTAAATGACCTCGGGGTCAGAGGGCTGACTGACGCTGACAAAATCACCCTCGTGAAAGAGCTCAGCGGCTACGGGGAGGTCTTTGTTTCATCCGAATGCGATGTTCCACAGCCAATGCAAGACTACGTGCTCGACGTGCCCAAGAGGCGGATACACGACGTCTTAAGCTATGCATCGTTGTTCATCACCGACACGCACACTATGGCGATAGAAGCTGCGCTTCTCGGCACTCCGACGATTCGGAATAACGTCTTTGTCGGCGACTGTGACGTGGGCGCCTTCATCGAGCTTGAGCGCGAATTTCAATTGCTCCTCAACCTAAAGACAGCATCGGAAGTCGCAACGAAGGCGGTGCAGCTCATTCGGGACCCGCACGCCAAGGAAGACTGGCATAAGAAACGAGACCGATTGCTAGAACGAAAGCTCGATATAACGGCGCTGATGGTTTCGCTTATCGAAGCTTATCCCACAAGCTTTGCCCATTTGAAGGCCACCGCTGCTTTGCGGAGCATCCCGCCACTTGAATAACGTGAGCGACTTGACAATGACAAGGAAGGAGCGCCGCACTAAAAGGGGGGAATGATGGAGACCGTAGCGATCGTGATACCGACCTTAAACGAAGCGCGTGCAATCGGAAAAGTTATCGACCACATTCCCGTAGACGAACTTCAGAACGCCGGGCTAAAGACTACCGCGTACGTCGTCGACGGGTGTTCGACCGACAAAACGGTCGACATCGCTCGCCAAAAGGGTGCACGTATTATCATTGAAGAGGGCCGAGGCAAAGGCGCCGCCATTCGAACCGCTTTTCGCCGGATCGACGCTGACTACGTCATCATGGTTGATGGCGACGATACGTATCCCATTGATGTGGTCCCGCAGATGATTCGGCTCCTGCAGGCGCACGACGTCGTCGTCGGATCACGACTTAAAGGCAGGATTGAGCCAGAAGCGATGACGCGCGTGAACGTCGCGGGAAACACTCTCCTCACGCTGCTCGCCCGACTGCTCTTTAACGTGAAGGTCAGCGACGTCTGCACTGGGTTATGGGGCTTCCGACGCGACGCGATCAGGCGCCTTGAGCTTGCCGCGCGGGGCTTCGAACTTGAAGCCGACCTGTTTGCCGAGAGCGTGCTTAAAGGATGCAGCATCGTAGAAATCCCGATCACCTACCGAGCACGGCAAGATCGTCCCAAACTGACTTCGCTGCGGGACGGGTTGAAAATAGGCGCCTTTTTGTTTAAAAAATACCTGCACCAAACAAGAGGCCGAGCTGCGGCATCTCGGGCGAAAAACGCCGACGGAGTGCATAAATGACATAGCTAGCCCACAGCATCGGCACAAAAACCACGCACCCCACAAGTGATGCGGCCGCAATCTCCGCTTGGAAACCGCGTCAGACGTTTAGTACGACCGTTTTAACAATATAATCCCTCAGTCGCTGTTACTATTTCGTAGAGTATTGACAAGGATTTCCGATGAAGCACCGCTACAACGAAATGCGCTTTTTGACGGTAAGCCTATTCCGACCAGGAGCCGGCGCACGACTTACAGCGCGGGTTTCTAGCCACCTTAACCTTGTCAAATGCCATCATTTCGCCATCATAGATAAGGAGCTCATCGACCAATGGAACGCCTACGCCAGCTAAGCACTTAATGGCCTCTGTTGCTTGGAGCAATGCTATCACGCCTGGCGTCGTAGCCAACACCGGAAACACTGCACGAGGCGGAGCGTGTGGATAGATACACTCCAGGCAAGCCGTTTTGCGCGGCAACACCGTCGTAAGTCGCCCCTCATAGCCGTAGATCGCGCCATGGATCAGAGGGACGTGGTGAGCAATAGCCGCAGAGTTGAGCATGTACCGAACCGCGAAGTTGTCCATAGCATCGAGAATGATGTCGCAGCGTTCGGTGAGCTCGAGGACATTCTTATCCTCGATAGTCAGATCGAATGCTTCAACACTGATTGTAGGATTGATCCTTGCCACTTTCTGCGTTGCTGATTCGACTTTTTGTTTTCCCAAATCTTCGTCCCAGTGGAGCACCTGCCGGTTCAAATTGCTCAGCTCGACCGAGTCTGTATCGATCAGCTGAAGATGTCCAACGCCCGCGACAGCAAGATACAACGCGAGAGGTGAGCCGAGCCCGCCTAAGCCTGCGATGAGGGCGGTCGAGTTTTTCAGCCGTTCCTGCCCTATTTCCCCAAACCCAGGAATGATTATTTGTCGATGGTATCGCTTACGATCGTATTCAGACAGAGACATGAATGAAACCCCAGAACTAAGAACTAACCGGCCCTGTTGGCACTGCGCGTTGCAGGGATTGATGAGTTCTTGACGAAATCACATCCTGATTCTTTTTCGTTCCGTGTACAGCGTCATCTAGATGTCCTTTCGGCATTCGTCCTCATAGAGCAGCTCAAAATTGCCGTCGAGATCCTTGGACAGCAGGTTGCAGGTCTTGATCGTTTCGGTGTCGATCGAACCTCCAGCACTTTTTCCTCGGGGACGTCTTTAGTAGGTTCATCTAAGATCTCACATACCTTCTCGTCCCGTTTGATAATTACATCGAAAATGGTGAGATCTTTGCGTTTTAATATGGTAAATAGTGCGTCAGTGACCTTTTGGTGAAAGGACTTCTTCTTTTTAAAGAGGTCCATAGCCTTGCTGATCCCGTGTAACGCTTCTGATACCGCCTCATCGATTTCATCCTCGCTTATATCAGACACGTTCATTGATACGTTTGATTCTGCACAGGAGTAGAATAGAACCTGTACATCTTAAACCTGAGGCATGATAGTGCGCTGGCAACAAACCAGTTCGTCAATGCCGTTGAGCGGGTTACGTTTATCACGTTCAGCATTGCGTTTATCGTGTCGTTTGGAAGCGTGGGGCGTGCCAGTGCGATGGCGCTGAGCTGGGGCCTTCTGAGCGCGCTGATTTTGAGTATGATAAGGAAAGAGGGATTAATTTCGCAAAAGCACCTTTTAGCTAGAGATAAATAAGAAGAGAGCCCTAGTTGCAACAGAGCATTGAGGGGGGTCCAGTCGCATGAGATCGCGAAGGGGAACGAAGATCGTAGGCGTGATTCACAAGGAACGCGACGACGCTGAACTAGAGTTGCTGGGCGGATCACAGATTACGGGGATCACTTATCTTGAAAAAGAATCGGACGAAGTCAAGCTTTTAAGTGCGTCAAAATTCGACTTGGATTTCTTGCGCGACGCGACAGCTACGGGCGTGCTCTATCGAGATCAAACGGCCGCTGACGTGCAACTATTGCCGGGGTCAAAGATCGCCGGCGTGCTATATGAAGAGGCCAAAGCGCCTGAGCTCAAACTCTTGCGCGTGGCGCATACGGCGCTGAAACTCGTCAGCGGACAAGCGGTGAAGGGACTCCTCTATCAGCAGCAAGGCGGCGCCGAGATCAAGCTCTTAAACGACGTGAGTGATCTGTCGGCCGCGGCAGGCGCACTATTGATCGGTGTGCTTCACCAAGAAACCCAGACGGGCGCTCTGCGTCTTGTCAGCGGACAAGCGGTGAAGGGACTCCTCTATCAGCAGCAAGGCGGCGCCGAGATCAAGCTCTTAAACGACCTGAGTGATCTGTCGGCCGCAGCCGGTACACAGGCGGTAGGCATTCTTTATCGAAATGAGGTTCCGAGCCAATGAAAGTCCCAGAGGATTCGTCTATAGTCACTGGGATTCTCTACCAGCATAAGGGTTCGACGGATACGCAGCTTCTGGGCGGACTTGCAATTAGCGTCAAGTTGTTCGCCGGCGTCCCAATTACCGGTTTCACTTACCGTGAAGAGAACTCGATCGAGAATAAGCTCGTAAGCGGTTCACGGGTTACGGGTGTCGTGTACCGACACGAGGCCGACGTCGATGAACAAATCCTCAGAAGTGTGAGAATCAAAGGCGTGATATTTCAGAATAAGGGTCGTCTTCAAGCTGACGCAGCCGGCGAATCCGGGAAGGTCGAGACCTCGCGCGAAGCTCCACTTCTGCCTGAGCACGGGCCAGTCAGCGGGTCGCAGATTGTTGGGATTATCTGTCGCGACAAGGGCACAGGCGAGGAGGAGCTCACTACCGGAGCAAGAGTCGACCTGAAGATTCTTAACGGAGCGTCGATCGTCGGCATCATCTTTGAAGGAACAGAGGGCGAGATTATCAAGCGCCTCACCGGATCGAACATCACTGGTCTGCTCTTTCAACAGCAGAGCTCCCACAGCGAAACGCTCGTAGGCGATATGGCCATTTGGGGTTTCATCTACCAGGAGAAAGACGCTATTCGTGAAAGACTTACAAACAGCCCGAAGAATGCAGTCTCGATGGCTAAGAAGGTCATTCTCTATGTGCTGCTGATTGTTGGCGTTTTAGGTCTTGTTCTTCCGGCCGTACGTAACGAAGCCGATTTCTCACCGTTAAACTTCCTGGCGCTTCCATCGGTAGTAGTGTCTACTCTTTTTGTTCTGATGGTGGCAGTTCCCGCCACCATCCTTATTTACGGGAGACATGGACGCCCTCGCCCGAATGAGGCGCTCTACTGAGCGCACAGGAGCTTGTGAGCACGACACGCGTTGATCTAGAAGGGGACATTAGGGCACGACTTATCGCCAATTAAATCCGATAGAACGGCGAGAATTCGCTGCTTCGCTAAGCACGAGGCGTTCAACGGTCTGGTCGCTGTTTATTTTGCGGTTTTTCCCGTTTGCTCTCCTTTGTGTGTACGACGTTCGGCCGACCACTATAGGCGCGCTCGTCACCACTGCGGCTGTTGCTATGTTTCTCGAAATACTCTTGTGTGCATTTGTTCTAGGAGATTGGGCGTCTATTTGCATCGCAGACCTTAGGAATGTCTTTGCGTTGCGATTCGAGAAGCGAGTTGTTTGCCCATTTCATAATATTGGGCGAGCTCGTTTTCTGACGGCACATAATTAGTTTCCAAATCTTGCAGTACCTCAAAGCCACACGCTGAAATGGCGTCTGCGAGCTTCTTGGTCGCGCCGCCTCGCCACCCCATAGAGCCAAACGTAACGGCTAGCTTCTTTTGGCCAGTCTTGTCAAATCGCAGCCCCCGAAGATAATACACAATATCCCCGATGCTCGGGAACGGCTCGTTGTGCATTGTCGGAACGCCGAACAGGACGAGCTTGCTGTCGAGGATATCCTTTGCAATCTCGCTTCGTTCGTCGGTGTGCAAGAAATAAACTGCGACGTCAACCCCCCCAGCGATAAGCCCCTCTGCCAGTTCGTGTGCCATCTTTTGGGTGGAGTAATGCATGGTGTCGTACACGATCGTGGCTTTGTTCTTCGCTTTTCCCGTTGCCCAGCCCGTGTAGGCGTTAATGATTTTGGCCGGATCGGTCCAGATCTGTCCGTGAGAAGGTGCGATAACGCGTATCTTGTCGAGCAACCCAAGCGTTTCGACTTCGTCCAATTTCTTGAGCACTAACTGGGACAGCGGCGTAATGAGGTTGGCATAAAATTTTTGCGCGGCTTGCATTAATACATATTCCGAAACGCCGGAGTCATATCGCTGCGTCAAGCAGAGGTGTTGGCCAAAGGCATCGTTCGAGAACAGTATGCCGTCCTCGTTCAGAAAGGTGAACATGCTATCCGGCCAATGCAGCAGCGGCGCCTCGAGGAAGGTACACGTTTTGGCGCCAAGCGCAATCTCATTGCCGGTCTTGACAGTGGCAAACTGGACCTCGTCGAGTGTCGGATAGAGCCTTTTTAGTCCCTTAACGGCAGCTTCCGTGCAGTAAATTGGCGCAGCAGGAAACTTGCGGCGAATCTCGGACAACGCCCCGCTATGATCGAGCTCGATATGGTTCTGAATGACTACGTCGAGTGAGAGTGGTCGCCCCTCCGTTTCGCACGCATCTTGAATCCGTGCCCACATCTGTGCGGATGTGCCTGGGTACGTGTTATCTATAAGAGCGGTGCGCTCTTCACCGAAGATGAGATACGCATTGTACGTCGTGCCGTGCAGCGTATATCCGTGGTATGAGCGTAACTCCCAGTCTAACACGCCTACCCAGTAGACGCCGTCAGCAATTTGAACAGCATCAGCTTTCATGTTTTCACCTGCTGTAGTAACATGAAATGCTCCATTATTAGTGCTTCGCTGCGCGTTTGCGAATCAATGCGACCAAGTCGCGCATGAAAGCATGTTTTTTTATATTGCGAGCCAATACTGTTGACAGCATATCTGTGATGGCTGAGATATTTAAAGCGCGATAGCAAGCGAATAGGCGTCCTTTTATCGATTTGAAGGTGCTGGGCATGGGGGCCACTATAATCGTCGGCGGGTTCTTTGGAGACGAAGGAAAAGGTAAGATCGTAGCGCACGTCGCATTTGCAGACAAACCCGCAATTATTGCCCGCGGCGGAATTGGCCCCAACGCAGGCCACACGATCGAGGTAAGCGGACGAAAGTTCGGCGTGCGCATGATACCCTCGGGCTTCGTGTATCCGGATGCGCGACTGCTCATCGGCGCGGGCGTGCTTGTTGATCCACGTGTGCTCCTTAGCGAAGCGGGGGTGCTCAAGGTGACAGAGCGAGTCGGTGTGGATTATCGCTGCGCGATAATCGAAACAAAACACATCGAGACGGATAAGAAGGACCCGTACCTTTCACAAACGATCGGGTCAACCGGAACTGGCTGTGGCCCGGCCGCAGCTGATCGAGCGAAGCGGACAACGGAACAAGCACGGCAGGTCGCAGAACTGTCGCCTTTTTTGACGGATGCAGCGGCTGAGGTAAACAGGGCGCTTGAGGCGAGGAAAAACGTGATTTTAGAGGGTTCACAGGGATTTGGCATCTCTCTCTTCTACGGGACGTTCCCTTATGTTACCTCAAAAGATACGACAGCCTCTCAAATTGCTGCTGATATCGGCGTCGGCCCGACGCGTATAACCGACACGATCGTAGTTTTCAAGACATTTCCGACACGCGTCGGAGCAGGGCCCTTTGACACACAAATGAGCGAAGAGGAGGCAAAAAGACTAGACATCGAGGAATTTGGTACCGTTACCGGGCGGCAACGGCGCATCGGTTGGTGGGACCCCACCATGGCAAAATACTCTGCAATGGTAAACGGTGCCACACAGGTGGCGATAACGGGGCTCGACAAGCTTGATCCATCCGTTAAGGGAGCGAACCAGTATGATGACTTGTCGATAAAGGTAAAGACGTTCCTGCGCGAAGCTGAAACA
>DASPOC010000140.1:0-6537 GCA_035626195.1 Bathyarchaeia archaeon
TACGTGATCATCAACACGTCTTTTTGGATGCGCTTGATGGTAATGTAAATATTCGGCACGACCGTGAAGATGCTCGATATGGCGAGCAGCCGCAGCAGTCCAAAGGCCTGGTCGGAGTACTCCCTGCTGAAGAGCAGCAGCAGTTTATTTCCGAATACGAGGACAAAGAGCAGGATGGGGACCAACAGCAGGAGTACGAACTTTAACGACTTCACGACGTTTTCCCGCATTGGCATGTCGTGCGACCCCTCAACGAAGAGGGAGGTGGAGACAGCGGTCGGTATGATGTTGAGGAGCGACGCAATCGAGTAGGCGATGAAGAAGTACGCGCTCCCCTGAGCGCCGACCGTGTTTATGATGAGCACGGGCATGACCGAGATCGGGAAGATGACGAAGATTCCCGCGACGTAGTTGCCCAGCGAGAAGGAGAAGATCTCACGCAGGGACGACGTATTCGCCGTAAACTGAAACGAGAGCCCGTAGCGGTGCAATACGTACACGCCAAAGGCGAGCGTTGCGAGGAGCGCAATGTCCCAAGATGTGAAAATGCCAAGCACCCCGAGCCCTACTACAGCAAACAGTAAGGGGACCCGAATGCCAAGAACCAGGTTCTGGATAAGGAAGAGGTCTCCTCGTCGCAATGACACGAGGGCGTTGTTTTGCGTAGAAAAGATCGCATAAATCGCCGCGTACACTAAGAACACAAAGAGGAATGCTCCTTCACGCATGAACGCGAGTTGCGGAGAGACAAGCCCGACGACGAGGAGAAACACTGCCGTAAACGCGAGCGCGAGGAGAAGCGTGATATATAGGACTGTGCTGTAGAGTGCATTTCTGTCGGTCGATCGGGGCAGAAAGCGCGTGAGCCCGGTGTCCAGCCCTAACCGTGAGAGGGTGAAAACAAATGTCGCCGCTGATATCGCCGCTGTCGCAAGCCCTATCGTCGTCGACGGCATGGTGCGTGCTGCGACAATCCAAAAGAGCAGGCCAAAAAAAGATGAAAATGCCGCGTTGAGCATGATCGCGAGTGAGTTGCGGTAAAGCGGCTCGCGATAATACTTCTTTATTTCAGGAAACATTTCAATACGTGTTGCACGTAGATCATACTTAAAAAATGCGATGTCCCCTCTTACGTGCACAGTGGAATGCACGCGTTCTTGCGTGTGGGGGCGCTCGACACTAGTTGCGGTCGCACCAAGAGGACTTTCAGGTATCGTCTATTACCCGTTTCACGGATTATTAATGTACGTCTTATCCCTTAGTTGCAGGCTTTTTGTTTAGTGTCTTCATCAAGAGGGCGAACAGTTCGCTATCGCGTGTTGCCGGGGTCTGACGCTATTAATATACATAGCGCATCGGTTATTCGCTATCGTCATTCACTATTGTCGGGAGCTCCCATGTATCTGCTATCACGTCGTCAAACATAGCTCTTTGCTCTTTTTTCTTAAGAGCACTCTCGTGATCCAAGTAATGATCCGTCACTTCATCAGAATAGTCGACGTAATTGGCTTTCATTGGTGCTGCGGGAAGCCCCCTGCCCGTTCGTTCCACTAGCACTGCCCGCTCCCACAAGCGAAAGAGGTCGCGAGCAGGCGCCGCTTCGATAGACGCAGTTTCCAATGCCTTCACGGCTATCTCCTGAATCCTGATAGCGTCGCGCGCGTGGCGAGTAGTCATCTCGCGAATAGCCACCTCCTTCTCGAGTTGTGCCACCTTGTCCATATGACGATCGTAGTCGAGGCAGCGCGATTGCCATGCGTATTTCTTGCTCCATTTCCAGAGTGTTTGCTTGTAGCCTGCAGGGTGGTTCATAGCTTCCGCAGTTTTGGCGAGCGACCGGGTGCGGCCCATACCGCGATATACGCAAAATGCCTCGTACTCTTTTGCTGATTCATTGGGACATTGATCCCAGCTTTCAATGCTATTTTCGATTATGCCTTTGGTTTTGCTCATGCCATTAAGTTGGCAAAAACTAGATTAAAAATGCATAGCACGCTTGACGTTCATAATGTCGAACGAAAGGTATATAAAAGGTATATAAAAGGTAGACAGTCATAATGATTGCACATTCGTCGCGTTGACGCAGACAGAGCTAGCTCCCATAGCAAATCGAGCGCTGTAGACAATGAGCCGGGGCGATAGGAGCGTTTGTAATGGGAGTCTCTGTCATTTGACTCCGAGTGGCGAACGCAGTACATGTACTTCAGATTGTCTGTTGTCGCAGTTATGTTATTGCCTAAAAAGGAATAAAATTATTCCGATAATAATATTTTAATTTTTAAATAATAATTATTAACAACACAATCCATGTTCTATTCTCTTTCAGGTGATTGAAGAGCTTAAATATCTCTCGATTCGAGATACAGAGACGCTGTGTTAGCTTCAGCGAACGAATAAACGAACATACGTAATAGGAGATGGTATGGTGGCGGTCTACTATCGAAGACAGAACTACTCGTCAAACGCGTCTAACTCAAGTTCTTTTGCCGGTACGTTCGGAGAAATAAGAACATACCACCACGACGTCTGGGGCAGCTTTATAATGCTGGATCACAGAATCTCATCCATCGATGGTAACATAGCATGAGCGATGTCATAGTGATAGGTGGCGGATGTACAGGCACGGGGGTGGCACGAGATCTCAGCCTGCGGGGACTTAGCGTAACGCTTATTGAGAGGGGGGACCTTGCCGCAGGGACCACCGGAAGGTGCCACGGGGTGCTCCATAGCGGTGCACGGTACGCCGTCACTGACCCTGCCTCCGCACAGGAGTGTGCGCGGGAAAGCGCCGTTTTAAAGTCAATTTTGTCTCCAATCATAGAGGATGTAGGGGGGATCTTTGTCGCTATTAGTGATGACGACTATGTGGGGCACTTCCTGAAAGGGTGCGCATTGTGCGGTGTAAAAGCAGACGAATTGTCTTTACGGGAAGCGCTCGAGCGTGAGCCTTCCCTCAATCCTGATATTTCGAACGCGGTGCTAACACCTGACGCATCGTGTGATACGTTTAGGGCTACCCTCGCAACGGCACTCGATGCCGTGCGGCATGGTGCAGAGATAAAGCCTTATACAGCCGTTGAAGGAGTCATTGCCGAAGAGTCATCGGTGGTGGGGGTACGGGTAAATGATGGAACGCGAGCCTCTGAGCTCAGAGCGGACGCCGTGGTGAATGCCACCGGACCGTGGGCCAAAAGTTTATCTCCCGAACTTGGGTGCTCCTTGGTGAAGGGGTCGCACGTCGTGGTGGGTGAGCGGATTGTGCAGGGCATTGTCCACCGTCTGCGGCCCCCGGCAGAAGGTGACATCCTCGTTCCACTCGGTGGGAGCACGATACTCGGAACGACGTCCGTCGATGTCGCTACACCGGTACATATCGTTACAGAAGAAGAGGTGCGGCGGATCGTCGGGGAGTGCGCAAGACTCATTCCGAACGTTAAAAACTCGAGGCTGTTACGGGCGTATGCCGGGACGCGAGTGCTCTTCGAGGGGACTCGACGGTTCTGTTTGATCAACGATTGGGAGAACTTCTTTACTGTTGTGGGGGGTAAATGGACCACTCATCGAGGCATAGCTGAGGTGGTCTCAGACGCTGTGTGCGACTATCTGGGCGTTCATGTGCGGTGCACGACCGCCGTTGAATCCGTAACTGAAGGGGCCTTTGATGTCTCGTTCAATCGTAACGGCTACGACGGCGTTAAAAAGGGCCTTAGAGTCTGGATGTACCCTGCGAGCACTGAGAGTGCAACTCCACGCCCTACACCTATTGGTACGTCCGACCAGCTCTTTCGGCCAGTGCGCGCAAGGGGGGAGAACATCGAACGCTATGTGACAAAGGAGCCCTCTAACTCTGAGGTGATGTGCTTTTGTGAGTCCGTTGCCCATCATGAGATTTCATATGCTATTGAACGGCTTAACGCTCGGACCATCGATGACGTGATGAGGCGGACTCGAGCTGGCTTTGGGCCTTGCCAGGGCAGCTTTTGTAGTATGAAGGTGGCTGCTGAGCTGATAGTGCATGGAATAAACCCTCTTTTGGCGCAAGAAGACTTGAAAGCCTCGTTGAGGCGGCGCTCACGTGGAGTACGTCCGGTTCTCGGCGAGAGCGAAGTGCAGTTGAGACAGGAGATCTTGAAGCGGCACCTCTACGAGCTATATGGAAACTACGACGATGTGAGACCTCACACACCTTACAGCGAGTGAGAACGAGTATATGTATGGATAGAACCATAATTACCAACACTGAGTGCGTCGTCATCGGGGGTGGTACAGCCGGATACATAGCGGCAGCAACGGCTGCGGACGCGCTAGATGTTATCCTTCTCAGCAAGGGGGCCGGGGCGTCGTACTGGTCATCCGGATGTGTCGATGTTATCGGTCGCGTAGGGGGAAACTATGTGGAGTCTCCTTCAGAGGGAATCAAGACACTCGTTGAGGAGAATCCAGCACATCCTTACAGCGTAATTTCTCGGTCTGATCCGTGTGCAGCGGTAAAGGTCATCGACCACGCTCTCGAGCGCTTTAAGTCATTGGTCTCTTACTCATATGAGGGATCCCTAAAGAGGAATGTGTGGGTCATCACGAGCCTCGGGACGATACGGCCAACGTGTTTGGCCCCTGCAACGGTATCACGAGGAAACATTGGTCGGCTGAAGGATGCAAAAACTAGCCTCGTTGGGTTTAGAGGATTCACTGACTTCGATCCGCGATATGTCGCGGCACTGTTACGTGTTAACATGCAAGCCTATGGACTCGACCCGCTTGATGTTACAGCACAGTACGTAACAATAGAAGGAAAAACCGCGGTGCAACCATCAGAAATCAGTGAATACATAAAAACGGACGAGGGTTTTGCGCATTTGTGTCATGACGTGATGGCTCTTTCTAAGGGGTGCTCCCACGTCGGCTTCCCCTCGGTGTTTGATCGCGAGGCGACCGAACGACTGCAAAAGCTGGGTGGAGCACTCGGCGTCACGGCCTTCGAAGTTCCGATGCCGTTCTCATTAGCCGGCCATCGCTTGGGGGAATTTCTATCGTCGAACGTTGAACATGTCGAGGTCTTCGAAGGGATTCGAGTCCAAGAACTTGCGTTTGCAGATGGTCTCTGCACGGCAGCTCTTGCTAAAAGATGGGCTTTTGGAGCTGGTTCGTTCATTCTTGCCACCGGGGGCATGCTGAGCGGCGGAATCGGCATCGATAACGGACATATGAACGAATGCTTAACAGGATGGAGGATGGAGAAGGTACACGACGTTCCACGATCGGTGGGGTTACACGTGAATAATTCCCTTAATCCGTTGCTCCCCCATGCAGTTAAAAATCTTTTCGCGTGTGGGTCCCTCCTTGGCAATTATGATCCTGTTTCAGAGTTGAGCGGCCACGGGGTGTGCATCGCGACCGGATATGTGGCAGGGAGGGAGGCAGTGCGGTATGGGAGATAGATGCCTGCGGTGCAATGCCTGTACAATTAACTGTCCAGTTGCACGGATTATTGGTGCTGACGTGTTCCCTGGTCCGCGCTTTTTCAATAATATCTCGCGTTCCCTGCAGTGGACGGATTTTGAGTTTTTACAGGATACACTGCTGTTCTGTACCTCCTGTGGAAAGTGTGAGGAGATCTGCCCGTACGATATCGACGTCTGTCCTACTGAGTTGAGAAAACAGCTCTTTGACAAGACGACGAAAGTGCCTCGGCATGCAAGCCTCCTTGACACAGTGGCGAGAACAGGTTTTGCCATCGAAGGCGAACTAGCGATAGCGCGCAGTGAAACTCAGGACCCGGATGTTCTTCTGTTCCCCGGCTGTTTGGTAGGCATCAGGATGCCCGAGGTGGCTCGCGCTTCTTTCACGTTGATGGATGTTTTTGATGTGTCGTTTGCCATTCCCGAAGGGTGGAATTGCTGCGGATCAACCGTAGCTAAGCTCGGCGCTCACGAGCTGAGTCGACAGCTGCGGGAGAAAAATGTACAGGCGTTCGAAAAGGTTGGAGCTGAAATCATTGTCACTCTATGCCCAGGCTGTGCGTCGCACCTCAGGTGTACTTGCGACGGGTTTGACGTGTACCATATCGTTGAGTACCTTGGGGAGGTTGTGGAGGTCGATGCGGTTGCAGAGCACCTTGCTAAGCATCACAAAGCACGTAGCATTTCGCCTGCTGCTATACACTACCCGTGTCATGTTCTCCGCGGGGGAAACCCTTTGTCAAAGACTTACCTGCATCGTCTCGCGGCACTTGTGGCACATCCAGTCGACACCGAAGATCTCTGCTGCGGCGCTGGCGGCGGGGTGTTGTCTGGCGCCAGCTTCTTAGCAAAGATGCTGAGGCAGCGAAAGCTCCGTGATATAGGTCTGATCGAGCAGCTCATTACCGCCTGCCCATTTTGCCTCATCAATTTGAGAGAAGGGGCAGAGGAGCTAGGTCTACCGATTCGTGCGAGGCATATTGTGGAATCTCTCGCTAATGTTATCTTCCGCTAGCTAGGAGACGGCTAGTAAGGAGGTGATGTTGCGTCGTCTGTTTTTATTTTTTGTTGGCAATCC
>DASPOC010000141.1:0-14802 GCA_035626195.1 Bathyarchaeia archaeon
TTGTTAACCTTCACTTTGGAAGGTCGAATCACCTTTTCATGAAGCTTATAGCCCTTTTGAATCTCCTCAGTAATCACGTTATCTGGCAGATTAGTATCCACTTCAGTCATAATCGCTTCGTGCAAATGCGGATCAAAAAACTCTCCGACCGACTTTACGCTCGTGACGCTGTTCCTGCTCAAAATATCGCATAGCTGTTTGCGTATTAATTCGATTCCCTCGTAGACGCCTTGGACTCCCTCAGCCCTTGGCGCCTGAGCAGCTCGCTCGAGATTATCAGAGATATCAAGTAACTCCCTAATCAGATCGACGGACGCATACTTAGCAAGATCCTTGCTTTGGATTTTAGTTCGCCGCTTGAAGTTTTCGAAATCAGCTTGAAGCCTTTGTAGGCGCGAAAGGTATTCCTCATTCTGTTCTTTGACGTTGTCAAGCTCCTCCAAAATAGCTGCTTCCTCAGGGGGAGTTTCGACTTCGACAAGCTCCTGGTCGTTATCTTGTTGAATCAGCGATACCTCCTCAAAGAAAAGACTACTTTTTTATATGTTTGCACTTCTATATAAAAGCTTCCGTGGCAATTAAATCAAAAAACGTCGGGTCTACGAGCTTCTTTAAAATCAATCGTAACGTCACGCATTCGCACTTTCTTGGGTTGGAGTTTCAACGTATTACGACACGTCGTGAGGGGCAAGCGCCTTTTGCTGTTGGCGCGCGCATTCAAGAAAGTAATCTGTGCCTGTGCCCGCAGCGTGCCTCAAACGATGTTGCTATAGTTATCGACGTTCTTTCTTATCGTCGTGGCCGACTCCACGGTGCAATGCACACCAATGATTTTTCCGGCTTCAACAAGTATCCCGTGCCCGAAACGACAATTCTCACCGATTATCGCACCTAGATTCATTACGTGGTGCAGCTCTCCGTCAAGAAATGGCATTGCAAGCTTTGTTTGCTCTGCGATGAAATGGGAACCGATCATTGTATTCTTTCCAATGATAGAATTTGCGACGAGTGAGTGAGAGCCTAGTCGCACGTCGTTCATAACCAAAGAATTTCGCACCTCGGTAAACGAGTCGATGGTAACGCCATTTCCGATGCTCGTTGACGGGAGAATAGTCACGTTAGGTCCAATCTCAGCGTCTCTGCCTATGACGACCGGACCGAGCACATAAGACCCAGACCGTATTGCCGAGTTTTCGCCGACGATGACGTCCCCCCTTACTTTCGCGTCGTCCTCGATTTGGCCGTTTTGGTGGGCAGGCGCCTCTTTTATAGAAGCAAGCACGGCCGCGTTTGCGTTAAGCAAATCCCAAGGGTAACTGGCATCGATCCACATGGAGGTAGTGTGGACGCCTTTGACATCGTACTGCTTCTCGATCATCCTCTGAATAGTATCCGTTATCTCGTATTCCCCCCTTGGAGATATCTTTGTATATGGTATCTCATTGAAGGCAGCAGGCGCAAAAACGTAGATGCCCGTATTGATGTAGTGGCTAATATCCGTCCCGGGCTTTTCGACTATTTGAGTGACGCGGTTGCCTTCAGTTGTGACGACTCCATAACCCTTAACGTTTTCTTTCACGGTGAGAAGCAGCGTCACGTCGCCGGATGCATTGCTCATGACTTCTTCTATGGCTTGGGGGCTTGTGAGATTGTCGCCATTTAGAACTAAGAAGTTTTCCTCGATTGAATCTTCGGCCAGCTTTATCGCGTGAGCAGTTCCGAGCTGCTGTGGCTGCTCGACGTAATCTATTTTAACGCCGAATTTCTTGCCGCCCTCAAAATAGTTCATTACTTTTTCTTTTTTGTAGCCGACTACCAAACTGATGTCAGTGACGCCGCACCCTGCCAGAGAATCGATCACATATTCAAGAATCGGCCGGTTAGCCACCGGTACCATTGCTTTCGGTTGAGTCAGTGTAAATGGCCTTAATCGCGTTCCTTCGCCTGCAGCTAGGACAATGGCTTTCACTGTATCACTTCGCACACCTATACGGAAAATAACTATATAGACGTTGCTTATCATGCTGATTGGAACGTCAGTTTTGGATTCACGTTCCAACGCTTATTGCTTCATGTTTTTAGGTGATTCATGAAGGGGGATCAATGCAAGAATCTCGAGGAACTGACGCGAGTTGTTGCAGGTAACGCTATTTACCCCGACCACAAAATGCGATGCAAACGCAAAGCGTTTGCTGAACACGTCAGAGCGTTTCATAGCGATTCTCAGATCCCGCTTCAAGCAGATTATGAAGGAATTTTTTTGATGTCTGCCCATCAGCCAAACTTCCTGCCCTACAGTGGGGTTGTGCGCAAGGCGGTACTCGTCCATGCGGTGGCCGAGCAGTTGCGCGAGAGACTTGACTGCCCCGTCGTTGAGCTCTTTTGTTTTGCCGACCAGGACTTCGCTAATGAGCGGTGGTTCCAAGAAGCGCAGCTCCCGAGCGTTAGAAACAGAAACGGCACGCTCACCCTCCACTTATCAGTCGGTTCGACGTACCACAACAAGCTCATGTGCGCCGTTCCGAAACCAGACGGCGCCGAAGTGGCCAAGCTAAAAAGCGACATCGAACGCTGGGCGAGCGAGTCGTTCCATTCGGTTATGAAGCACGCGAAGCGTTTGAAGCTCCCGGTTCCGGACGCAGACCTCCACACGCGGGCCGTATCTGACGTTATCGATCGGGCATATGAAAGAAGCACGAACGCGGCTGATTTTAACGCATTCTTTTTCGCGTACCTCTTTGAGGAGTGTGGGTATACAACCGCTTTCGCGCGGTTTTCCCAATGCCAACAAGTGTTCAGCGATGAGATCGCTTTTCTGTTGGAAAACTACACCCAGTACGCTAGATTGATGGCCGAGGCGCGGAAGAACCCAGGTGCGAAGCCACCTATCCCTGTTTGGTATCATTGTCCGTGCGGTGGAAAAGCTGACGTAGAAATGAGGGGGGCGCCCGATCATGCGCTCGTGGCGAAGTGTCGCGCGTGCGCCACAACTGTAGAGTTTCCGGGGGATCTGCGGTCAGCCCTGGGACAGATGTTGCCCAACGTGTCGCTCCGAGCAGACGCGATGCTTATTGCTTTTAGCGGCATAGGCGTTTCGTTCTACGTCGGCGGCCACGGAGGCGCCGAATATCTGGGCAGAGCTGAGAAGATCGCTGGAGCGCTTGGGATGCGATTCCCTGTCGTCTCGATATGGAGGCCGAAAGATATGTACGCGGGGGTTGGACAGCTTGACGCAATTCTCGAGCTACTGAGGGTGCGATCTCAATACAATCTGGCGAAGGACGAGAAGTGCGACGTGGAGATCGTACAGGGTGAGTTGGACGATATTCTCGGAGACATTGACGGTGTCATCTGCGCCCTTGACAACTTGAAAAGCGCGGTCGCAAATAGGAAACTTGAAGGCTTTAAAGAGAAAATAGCTACGATTGTGAGTATGCAAAATGAGTTGAGAACACGTTTTGAACGAAACCAGATCGCAAGAGATCGCTCGATCGCGGGCAATACGGCGAAAACGCTCAACGTCCTTCCCTCCGTCATTGATTATGCAACTAACATAGGGATTCGATCGACCTGTGCCCAATGGTCGTACGCACTGGAAGGAAATATAAGTTTCAACGCAGACGTGCCGTTGCGCACCAATACGTTGATGGATGCATTGTTCAACTCGACAAAACAACTATGCACTGGTGATTTATTTGGGTAAAGTAATTCTAGCGATCGGCGCTCATCCAGATGATTGTGAGCTAGGCTGCTACGCGACGTTAGCCTATCACAAACACAAAGGCGACGACGTACACCTTCTTGTGCTCTCCAAGGGCGAAGCAGGGGGGCCAAGTGACAAAAGAATCAGTGAGTGTAAGAAAGCCGCACAGGTCCTCGGCGCAGACAGCATAACTATTGAGGATCTCAAGGATCGGATGATCACAACTGACTACCAAACAATCGAGCTTATTCAAGCAAAGGTAGATGCATTACAGCCCGATAGAATATATACGCACAGTTCGCACGACAATCACCAAGATCATCGAAATGCCGCCCTTGCGACTATGACATTGTACAGGCACGTCGATGATATTTTCCTCTACGAGTCTCCCAGCGTGTCACTCGAGTTTACTCCACGAGTTTTTGTCAACATTACGAATTTCTTTAACATCAAGCTCGAAGCGTTAAAGCTTCACGAAACGCAGAATGACAAGTACTACGTGCGAACAGAAGCGATAGCTGGTCTCGCACAGTATCGCGCTTTTCAGGCCGGAATGCTAGCGACTCATAATCACAGTAAAGCTGAAGCGTTCGATCTGGCAAAGCTGACCCTATGACCGATTGCTTAAACGAAGATAGAGTTTGTGGCTAGCTCCCCCTTTTGGCTTGACTGTCGTTCGTTTGTCTTGACTGCCGCGCGCTGCTCTCAAAGCCTCTTATTATCAGCAAGAAGATTGTTACGCGACGAGCGCAGCAAATAACCAATAAGCCGTGGTTCCGCTGGTGTCATTTTATCAGCACGGGAGGATGGCCTTAAAAAAGCCCGATTGCGACCACCATGGCAATACTCAAGCCGATCGACCTCGTTAATCGCTCCGTTACCGCCACCTGATCTAATCTGGCAAATACGCGAGCGAAACAGCGAAGCCAGGACGACCTCACGGCACCGAACGCGAGAACAATTTGCACTAGTTCGAAATAGTTCTTTGTTATCTTCTTGTTGCGATCCGAATCTGACCCGAAACGGAAACCGGGGGCTCATTGGCTACGCTGATCAAGGTGAAACAGAATTATCCGCGCGTATCGCAAAGAACTGGGTGAGCTTTGCGAGGCCCCCATTTATACGGATTTTTGGCTCGTAGTTGATGATTCGCTTTGCGTTTCTGATATCCGCCAGTGACCTCCTGCCGTCGCTGATACGCGGCGCGACGTGCACGATGCTCGAATCAGAAAGAGCCATTTTCTTGATTATCAGTGCTAATTCATTTATGGATGTCTCGCGCCCGCTTCCTATGTTCACGACTGAATTTGCTGCATCGCTACTTGCCGCCAGCAAATTCGCATGGGCTACGTCTGTTACGTACACGAAGTCCCGGGTCTGGTTCCCGTCGCCGTATATTTGCAAAGGCGCGTTTCTTGTTGCATTATAGAAGAATGCACTAATCACGCCAGAGTACGAGTTTTCCGGACGTTGATAAGGGCCATAAACGTTGAAGTATCGCAAAGACAGCGTGCTGAGGCCATACAAATTATGATAGGAAGCCATGTAGAGTTCGCCGCAATACTTGCTTACGGCATAGGGAGACGTAGGACGTATCGGCTGCGCCTCATCTATGGGAAAAGAATCAGCATTTCCATAGACGGCAGCGCTCGATGAATAAACAAGCTTAGACACGTCATTTCTTCGGGCAGCCTCACAGACTGATAGAGTACCCTTCACGTTGTTATCCATATCGACGAATGGCTCTCTGGTGCTTGCGACGACGTCGACCTGAGCGGCGGTGTGAAAAACTACGTCAACATCATCAAATGCTTCGTTCGTCGCGCCTGTATCTCTAACATCCGTCTTGATTAGGCGCACGTTTGGCAATCGAACTACCCGCGCTGTGTTGCTTAGATTGTCAAGTATACGCACTTCCTCGTATTCGGCAGAGATTAGCTCGGCAATCTGGTTTCCTATAAACCCGTAGCCACCTGTAACTAACGCAATCATATCATAAACGAAAAAGGTTCAGGTTTTATTCCGTACGCTAATACTTAAAAGCATCGTTGGTCAGCCTGCGCATAAAACGGCGGGACAAACACGTCCAAAGAACGGCCCTACATTAGCGTCCGCCATTTGAAGGGAAATTCCGAACGGAGTTTCTCATTCTTACACGGCGGATATTCTGCGTTTGGACACGCGTTCAGGCAGTCAGAACCGCAAACTGGAACGAAACGCCCCGACCGATCTCGCATAGACAACTCTCCGAGAGTGCGGCACCGTGTCACGTCACCAGGTATGAGATTCAGCGGTTCTTGGCAAAGGGAGAGAGACATGTCATAATGATCACAAAGCGACGCGAGATATTTGTGGAGCGTGAGTCGGTCTTTCGGGCTTAGCGTGTACTTTGTTCCATTAAAGACATAGCGAGTCCGGACTAGCGCAGCTGACTCCGCGTAGCCCCTTTCCTCGATCCCAACGAGTAATTTCCGAAACGCCCGCGGATTGAAACTGCCCGTTGACGTGGTAATATGGCAAACGTCCATCGAGCTCAACGTCTGAAACAGTTCATCCAACTCACCGTAATCGTCCGTCAGCCCAGAGATTATTGGATCAACTCTCACTGAAACGTTGACGCCCGCGCTCACAAGCTTTTCGATGGCCCTCAGCCTGCGAAAGACATCTGGCGCATTGCTAATCGCGCTGAGCTTGTTGCGATTGAGACTCTCACACGTGAAGGATACTCGAAATCTTTCATAATCTGCCCAGCGAGTTTCAAGGACTTTCAAGGCGAGGTCCGATTTAGTGACGATAGTAAAAAAGACGCTGTGGCCCGCGGCGATACCCATTGCGTCGAGCGAAGTTTTCCACACAAGATCAAGCGGTTGAAACGGATCTGTCACAGCGCAAAAATAAAGAGGCGGACACGTGCGAATCGTTCTTAACTCGCTATCAAGCAGCTCAGGCGTATTTTCGTACACCTCGATGAGACGTCCGTTCGAGAACCACGGGTAGCTCTTCGCATAGCAATATGCGCAATCAAAAACGCAGTGCCCGCTCTTCGTGATATTTACGATACCTGCGTGTGGGCATCGCCTCCGCTCGACACCGTAAGGAAAATCGTGGATAACTCTGCTTCGCCTTTCTACAGAAATTGCTTTGAACATGACACAAGGTTGTGGTGCAATATATTAACCCAATAATAATAAGTGTCGCGTGTCACCTCGCGTTTGCTCGGGTGAGTCTGAGCAAAGATCGCAAGCTTAAAGAGCTAGATAAAATATAAATTGCGTAACGAGCGACTATCCATTCGGTAGCAGAAACGTATCAAAACAACAAGCAATCGTAAATGAACTGGCTGGAAAAAATCGCTTACAGACTGAACATCGTTTTATTCAGGATAAGCACAGGGAATGCCCGCGTCCGCCTAGCCCGAAGATTAGGAGTACGCATAGGTAGCAACTGTCAACTCTACTACTGCAATTTAAGCACCGAACCGTACTTGATATCGATCGGAAATAACTGCAAGATTACGTACGGCGTTACCTTTATGACTCACGACGGAGCCAAATGGGTGCTTGAGCAGAACGCGGACTTCGAAGGCAGCAAATTCGGCCCCATAATTATTCGGGATAACTCCTTCATTGGCGTTAACGCGATTATAATGCCAGGCGTAGTCATCGGTCCGAGTAGCGCGGTAGGGGCGGGATCGGTTGTCACAAAAGACGTGCCGCCGAACACTGTCTATGCGGGAAATCCGGCACGATTCATCTGCACTTACGACGAGTACTTGGAGAAGTGCCGTTTAAAAAACACGGGAAACATTCCTCGAAAGCAGCTGAAAGCCGTTTTGACCAAGATGTTTCAGCGCGAACTAGATCAGCGCATCGAACTTCCAGACGAGCAGGTTCTCGAAACCCAAGAGCCGGCTCATTGATGAATATCAGCTCACAGCGGACGATCCCAGGCGGTTACAACAAGAGATCCCATCACGGCACCGAGAGGGCGTCGTCTGAATGCTGAGGTCAATCTGGACGCCTTGAGCTTATTCTGCGGAAGAGATTGAAGTGCGGCCTGCCAAAAAAAAGCCGCAGAACGGAAGCGGACGCGTGGACCGCAGCACAGGCTGGCCAAGATGAATTTTGTTCTGGACGTTTTTTAAGCGACGGGCATCGTAGCACTCGCCTTGCTGCAGCGCCCACATATTGTGTCAGGCTTTTTTTGCTACCTTGTAACTGCAGATGGCCCAGGTAGTTTAATATTTCCGTTATCTCTGCTTTGTGACAAAAACCGGATCTCGATGCTTGTACGTTTTTATCTCTTTTTGGAGTAATGAGTCCCTGTAATATTCTTGGACGTGCGACAGTTCTCATATCTCAGGCGCCACGACTAATATGTCTTCGGTTTCCTAAGCTCTTCTCTGTTCACTCGCGGTCTTCAGCTCCTCTCGTATTTTTTCGCTTGGCCTCACAGAGATCAGCTGAATCTCGATTTCTTCCGGTTTATACCCATATTCTGGCGCTATCTCTCGAATCATGCCTCAGCGACTTCCGCTATTCTCATCACTTTCATCTTGAGGGTAAACATTTCTCCGCTTCGTGCAAGCTCTACCGCATTCACAATCAACCTAATCGTATTCGGCATGATGATGTTAGGCCGCACCATTTCCTCGCGGGTGAGGGTGACCGGGCCGCCGTTTGCGATTTGCCCGCGAAACAAAGGAAAACAGAGCCGCGAGAGCTCATTACGTTGCCAAATCTTACACTTGCGAATATCGTTCCCGGGCTCCTCTGCTTGCTGTTAGCGAGAGTGAGTAAGCGCTTCGCGAGGAGTTTGGGGGGCACCACATGCAGTCGCGGGTTTGAAGGCTGTGCCTGTGCTCATAAATATCACTTTTCTGGCGTTCTCACGAAAACATAGACGGACAAGCTGTGAGTCCCAGCGATATTCGTTTTAATAGCTTCATAGCATTATATTCCCACATTGGAACATTCTTGAGCCCTGCGAAGTGGAAAACAAAATCAACGCCGTCAAAAAGTGGTTCCGTGCTGTCTTTGTCCGTCTCGTCAGCGACAAAGGTGGACACCGTGCTAGACTTGAGAGTTGCTCGAGATCATATGGCGCCCTCGTTGTTGTCGGCCAGGATCGTGGGGCGGGGATTGGAATCCAACAGCATATGAACGAGTTGTGATCCGATTGATCCGGCGCCGCCGGTCATCAATACGGTCTTATGAGGGTAAAACGCGGTTGCGCCCGGGGCCTGCTACAAATCAGTGTGAGGAGGGGCTGTCTTCATTCTACATTCTTGTTAACCTTTTCTTTCATTCGGGCCCCAGATATCATATCTAAGCCATTCGAAGCTCGACACGCTCGCTTCGCACCTAGTCTCCTAACCGCACCTTTTCTCAGCTAAGATCAAATAACCTAATCAAGATTTAGTTGAGGTTATAAGGTAATTGCGCATCCTGGCAGTGAATTCGGCTTTGCGAGTGCGGTGACTCTGAGAAACGATCAATAACAGTGCGAGAACTGGCCGGCAATCGAGGCAGAGGAGGTTAAAAGTTACTTGCTGTCGAGAGCCAAAAGCTCTTTGCATAGAGCCTTTTCTTTCAATCCACAGGCCTGGTTCGAGTATTTCTCAAGGGCGACTGACCTGCACATTTGTGGAAATGCATCGTTTGACAAAGCTTCTGAAATTTTTCTTGCGATGTCATCAGGATCGTCAGAGGCGAGATACCCCGTGACTCCGTCATCTACAGTATCTCTAATTCCGAATACGTTCGTTCCAACTGCCGGCGTACCGCAAGACATTGCCTCTATCAGAACCCTCGGCTGCCCTTCCGTCGAGCTGGTCATCACGATCAAGTCCGCCATATTCATGAATTTCGGCACATCGGAATATTGCACTGCGCCTGTGAAAATCACTTTGTCCACAATACCAAGGGATTTTGTCGTGTCCTTGAGCTCATTTTCCAGAGCGCCCGAACCGACTATAAACAGCTTGAAGTCCTCAGTAAGCTGTGCGGCTGCCTTTAGAAGGAGGTCAAGCCGTTTGACTGCATGCAGTCTTCCAATATACATGAGGATCTTTTCATCTCGGACGCTGTAAGTCTTTTTGAGCTCAGTGACATCAATTCCGGGTTTAAAAATGTCTTCATCGAACGTCAAGGGTATAATCTCCACCCTCTTAGCGCCTCTGTCGCGAAGCTCCGTCTCAAGAGATTGGTTTCGCGTGACCAAAACATCGGCGTTTCTTATGACATAGTTCTCGATGAGTCTTGCAACTGTTCCAAGAATTCTGCCTTTGTTCACATGTGTGACTTGATCCGCCCAATTGTATTCATAAAAAACGAGTGAAGGCTTCTTTTTTGCTTTTGCTGCGACTATTGCTCCCGGACACGCAGCAGAAATGCCCCGGACCAGCGCATTTCCTTTCAATCGCTTGGCGATTCTGAATGTGCTTACGGCGGCATACGAAAAGTGCCAAAGACCGAATTTCTTGAACAAGGCACACGGAATGTGCTCAATGGCGGGGGCCAAATCAAATTTGCTTGTGTCCCCTGTAAACAAGAATAGATCGCACAGATCCTCGTATCTCAGCAAGAAATCTTTGAGCAGACGAATTGTGCTCCCGTCTGTTTTCACGCTATCAATCAGTCGAACATCGAACGAAGTTACAAACAGGATTCTGCACCTTTCTTGAGGCATCCGACTGATCATAGCAGAGTAAACGTTAATAATCTTTTAGATGGACCAACAAAAATATATTTAACAATAGCGGCCTGAATTGTTTGACCCACAATGGCCAGCACTATCGCGTGACTTGCATCGGTTACGCCGTGGGGGTATTTGGCGCACACTATGGGTCAAGTATCTTTCTGATTGGCCGCTCGTAACCGGCCTTTCTATGGCATTTTACCCTCGCTTTTGCTCTCTTGACTGAGGTTTGCGGCCCGGGTTGGGAGATATCTAGCTTACTTCGGCGTTCCAATATGTTTGGCCTGGTTTTTGCTATCTTAAGTAAGTGGCGTTGTCTTCTTGTGCATTTGCAGGGTTCAAGAGATTCGGCCATTGTTGCTTGCGCTCGCGGCCTGTTGAGGGCTGTTTGTTTATAACAAATCGGGGGGGCAAATTGGTCACTGCGTGTGAGGCGCAAAAAATTGTTGGCTGGGAGTAGTTTTTGGCAACAGTTGCGTTGCTTCGACTATGGTAACGCTTACTCCTATCCTAGGCTGAATGCTCGCAATGTCTACCGGAATGGTCTCCGCTGAGATCTCCTACGGTGCCGTCTTCTAAGCTCGTTCAAGCTTTGCGTGGTAGGAAACGGAGACCAAAAACTATAAGTGATTAGGGCATAGCGATTCTATAAACAGGGTTCATTATTATACGGTTTGAGGTAGTCCACGTCTAATGCGAGAGCGATACGAGCAAAAGCAAGGGTATTCTAGACTAGGATCACCTCAGCCGCCATCGGCGCAGCACGGTCACAAGGTCGAGCGTACGCGTTCGAGAGAGCTGGGCAAGAAAGTGTCAGTGGGCATCTTGCTCACGACCCTCGCACTGCTGCTTATCACCATAGGGTTCGTTGGATACTGGAACGGCGGCTCCGGTTTGATTGATCACGACACCTCGACGAACATCGCTTTAGCAAAAAACGTTCAACAAACCGGCGCGTTAAACCCAAATGATCCGAATGCCGCCCCTGGTGACGTCTGGTACAACATTAACCCGCCTGGCCTCCCAATCATATTTAGTGCAGTCGCTATACTCGGCGGAGTGAATATTAGCATGAACTCCGATCTGCTCATCTTGCTGCAGGGGTTTTCGGCGTTCATACTGGTAGCCTTCATTCTCACCACTTTTGTCGTAGTAAAGAAAATCACAGGCGACACGCGAATAGCCGCCCTGGCATCGTTTTTTTCCGCAACGTTTAGCTCAAACCCGGCAATTTTGGGGCCGCAATACATCGTTGCGTCAAGCTTCGGGCTGATACTGATGATGCTTGCGACCTACTACCTCTACGCAGCAATCAAGGACGATGCAGGTAAATCTATCCTGACATCAAAATACACATTTCTAGGCGCTCTTACTGTGACAACACTTATTTTTACGCACAGGCTTTCTACCACGACGTTTTATTACATTTTCATCATCTTCATCGCACTCTATGTGCTGATTAATCTTGGCACTCGGATGCATTTAAAGCAGATAAGTGCAATGATCCTACTACCCGTCATAATTAGCGCTCCTTGGTGGCTGTCCATGTATCTCCGCTACCAAACTCTACCGTGGAGCATTCCACAGATCTTGACAGTGTCGGCAGGCATGTTGGGGCTCGCAGGAGTCGGCGTGCTTTTTAGCGGGAGCACCGATCAAAGGTCACCGTACAGACGCCGTGACAGACTGTTCGCCGTAATTGGCCACGCGACAAAAAATGCTCTTAATTTGATCATAATTTTGGTTTTAGTCGCGATGGCTGGAGTAATTGCGGTTTCCCTTGTGTTTTCGGCTCAAACGGCGTTCTCGATAGCTTTCATGGTTTCAAGTCTTGGTCTCATTCCGATTCTGAGTATTCTGGTTTACAAAACAACCCTCTGGGACCGGGCGGAGACAAACCTGCGAAACATGCTTGTTTCAAGCTGGCTCCTCGTGGCATTGGTACCCGCGCTAATCGGTGTTTTGGGAGTAGCGGTCCCGCACATGCCCTATCTTGTTCAACGCGTGATACCGCACGTTTTACTAAATCAAGGAGGGGTGCAGTCGATACTCTATCTCGTGCTACCGCTTTCAATACTCGCTGCAATCCTTGTTTTTCGGCTCGCATATGAACCGCAGCCGCGCGTTCAAGGCTTGCGACGGAGGCGAGAAAATCGGGCAATGCGCTCGTTGCTTATCATCGCGTTTGTGGTTATTTCCGTGTTATCGCCGGTATTTCATATTGCCGCAGCCAGCGCCCTTGCCGTAAACGCACAGGAACCAAAACTCACCGCTGACGAAACGAGCGCACTGCAATGGCTTAACAAACGCACAACGTCCCAAGACACAGTATTGTCAGATCCGACTTTCTTGCAATACGTAAGCACGTTCACCAATGCCCGAGCGGCGATATCAACCGACTCCGAAAACTCCTACGTTGTCACCCATCAGTTGTCGCAGCTCACAGACCTCTCCAATTTCATGAACGGTTCCACAGATTCCGCCACAAAGCTACTCATAGCAAAAAAGATGGGTATAGACTACTTCGTTTATGATCCGATCAAAGCAAATTACTCTAACAGCACCTGGGGATTTCCATTAGCGAACTTCGTTCCAGATCCCACGATTATGACAGAAGTATTCCAGAATAACGGTGTAGTGATTTACCAAATGAACCAAAACGCGCTCGCCCAGACGCCGACACAATACGCGTCGATCAGCAACGTCGAAGTGAACGGCGACTCAGTAGTTGTTTATGTAACGAATTACGCCAGCGATCCGATGAGCTTGCACATCGCTTGGCAAGACCAGTACAAGCCGGTGACGTTAAATGTCGGAGAGACTAAGGCAGTGCCGATCGATTTTACAACAAGCGGCAGCTCTAGCCCGTTACACTTTCTGCCCACTCTGGGGTCAACAAGCACCCTGTATGTAAGTCTGTGGATGGATCCCCCATCCAACGGAACTCTTGATGCGAGATACACATCTCCGATAGACGCAGTTAGCATCAATTCACAGCAGCTGCTGTAAAGCCAGCAGCTTAGATTAGACAAACTAGCTACTTCCACAGCCAATTCCGTGAGTCTCGTGATCAGGCGGTCACAGACGGCCACATCCTTACGGCCAGACAAGGTTGTTGGCCTTTGCCCACTGTCGACGGCAGCTCTAGGCGTTTTTTCCCGGTCTGTCGCCACGAACAATACGCCTCACCGAGCCGACAAGACCGCCAATAAAATGCTTACTGCGCCGGATATTATGCACAAAGTCCAAAGCGTTTTCACTAGCCTCGGTTCTTTCATTGATGTCCTGCTCAAGATGTAATCGGACAAGTTCTTTCGAACGGAATATGACTTTGAGGGGATTAAGTACCCTTCATTAATTACCTGCGTGGCCGTAAACAAGTGACTCTCGGTAACCTTTCCAACAGAGAGCAATACCATGCCGTAGTTGATGATATAGGGCAAAGCCGCGATGACCGCAAATAGTTCGATTTTTAGCGCTATGGCGCCAACGGCGATAGCGCTACCGATGCAAAGCGTCCCTATATCGCCCGTAAATATGCGGGCAGGATACCTATTATACGGAAAAAACCCTAGGAGTGCCCCCAATAGCGCTGCTAATATCAACAGTCCCGCGACGCCTCCCGTCGGCGATATCAGCACCATTCCAACGATTATTAATGCAAACGTCACTATGGCGCCGCAACCTATCTCCATCCCATTGAATCCAGCAAAGGTGTTAACTGCATTGGCCCCAGCTGTGACGGCAAAAGGCACAATAGGGATCCACGCGAGTCCAAGCCAAAACGTTCCTAACAAAGGCACGACAAGATAGGGGTCACTCCCGGCAGTCAATATGAGCGCAATGCCAGCGAAATAGCCGAGGAGCGGCTTTTCTTTGGCGCCAAGGTGCATCACGTCATCTAAGGCCCCTACCATAGCTGACATGGTTACAACGAGCAGTGAACACAATATTACCGTTAAATTGAGCCCCAAAAAAGCTGCGAAGATCACGGACGTGGCGAACCCCGCGTAGATAGCAAAGCCACCCATCTCAGAAATCTCAGGCTTTTTCACTTTGTGCACGTCAACGCCAAACACCCCGGCAGATTTCATTCTCTTGCTAAGCGGCGGCGTCACAACAAACGTGACTACAAATGAAAGCAGAACCGAGACTACAAGCAAAAAGAAGATATAGCTGTCAATCATCCATAGCCTTACTTTTCAGGTTTCTTTTGTGTTTCGTACTGGTCCGAAAGTGCGGACAATCTGAGCTTGCGTCGGATCGAACGTAATTTCCCCTGTTTGGTCAAACATCGCTTGAACCGTCCCGCCAGCGTGAGAGGTGGCACGTGTTCGCATGCCCATGAACCCTTCCGAAAAAACCGTTAGGTGAGCATAGAAGCTCGTTTTTGACACTTG